>CAISUK010000591.1 GCA_903888645.1 uncultured Pseudomonadota bacterium
GTCGTGGCGGTGTCGACATCGGCGCCGTCTGGGATTACCTGGCCTACCGCTACGTGCCTGGGCCAAAGACTCTGTTTTCCGGCATACGAAAATTGCTGCCAGGCACGGCGGCCGTCTGGGAAGCCGGAAGGCTGCATGAATGGCGCTATTGGACATCGCCCGATCGCATCGTCGTTCCTTCACGGCGGCCCGACGCGGATGTGGTTGCGCAATTCCTCGCGCAGCTTGACGAAGCGGTCAAGCTGCAGATGGTCAGCGATGTCCCGTTTGGCGCATTTCTCTCCGGCGGTCTGGATTCTTCCATGATCGTCGCCCTGATGACGCGGCATTGTCCGCAGGTCAAGACATTTTCGGTCGGCTTCGCCGCCGACGGCGACAGCGAGCTGCCCATTGCCGCAGCCGTGGCAAGGCAATTCGGCACCACCCACCAGGAGATCGAGGTCTCTCATGAAAACGTCATCGAAGATCTGCCGAAACTCATTCGTTTCCGCGACGCGCCGGTCTCGGAGCCGTCCGACATCGCCATTCACCGGATGGCGCTTGAAGCGTCGCGTAGCGTCAAGATGGTATTGACCGGCGAAGGCAGCGACGAAATCCTCGGCGGCTACCCCAAGCACGTCTTCGAGCGCTACGCACGCGGCTATCAACTGGTCCCGCACAGCATCCGTCACCGATTGATCGCGCCGCTGGTCGACGCCCTGCCCTACCGATTCCGCCGCATCAAGACGGCGGTGACCAACCTCAATATCGAGGACAGCGGCGAGCGTCATATTCGCTGGTTCGGCGCGCTTAGCCGCAGCGAGCGTGAGCAGCTGTCGGTGCTGCACCTGAACGGCGCGACGCGGCCCGACCGACCGCCTTTCGACGCCGAAAAGGACAACAGCGCCCTGCGCCGCATCCTCTATTTCGACCAGACCAGTTGGCTACCGGACAACTTGCTGGAGCGTGGCGACCGCATGACCATGGCGGCCTCGATCGAGGCGCGCGTGCCCTTTCTCGATCACCAATTTGCGGCGTTCGTGTCCACACTACCCGACGATTTCCGCATCCGTGGTTTGACCACCAAATGGATACTCCGCGAGGCCGGCAAGCAGATCCTTCCGCAAGTCATCCTCAAGCGCCCCAAGGTCGGCTTTCGCGTGCCGATCAACCGCTGGTTTCAGCGCGGCATGCGCAGTTTCCTGCTCGACCACCTGCAGGGAAGCGACTCCATGACGCGCCAATATTACGCGCCACGCATGCTTGACAGCGTCCTCGCCGAGCACTTGCAAGGGCGGCAAAATCACGAAAAGCTGTTGTGGTCGCTACTCAATCTGGAAATCTGGCATCGCCAGTACGCCCATGCCTGAGGCAAGCGCTGCGACTGTGCCCGCCGCACCTGCAAGGACCCGCGACGTTGCCGCGGACTGGCCGGCATCGCTGCGCTGGCGTCTCAATCGCCTGCGCTGCATGACGGCGGCGGAAATCTTCCATCGACTCGGTCGTCTCGCCACAATCCAGTTCGAACGGCTGATATGTCTAAGTCTGCCATGGACAACAACGGCACCGGCAGCGGAGTTGACGTTGACGCCGGCTGCATGGATTCAGCTGCCCCGCGGCATCAGCGCGGCGCCTTACCTGGCCGCCGCCGAGCGGCTGGTTCTGGGCAAGTTCGACATATTCGCCCACAAAGACATTGTCCTGGGATCGCCACCGCGCTGGAATCGTGATCCCAAAACCGGCATCGAGGCGCCGCTCTCCTTCGGCAAGCTGCTCGACTATCGCGATCCGCGCCTGGTCGGCGACATCAAATACCTGTGGGAACCCAATCGGCATCTGCATCTGGTCACCCTGGCCCAGGCTTATGCGCTGAGCAGCGATTCGCGCTACCTGGATGTCATCAAGCTGCACCTGCAAAGCTGGTTCGTCGCCTGTCCGACGGGCATGGGGCCCAACTGGTCGAGCGCACTGGAACCGGCACTGCGACTCATCAACTGGTCGTTGACCTGGCAACTTGTGGGGGGCTTCGATTCGCCGCTTTTTCACGGTAGCAGCGGCAAACAATTCCGCCAATGCTGGCTCGACTCGATCTACCGCCATGCGCAATTCGTGGGCGGATATTTCTCGCTGTACTCGTCGGCCAACAACCACCTGATCGGCGAGGCGGCAGGACTATTCATTGCCGCTCTGACCTGGCCGTATTGGCGCCAATCGCAGGAGTGGCGAAATGTCGCCCAGGAAATTCTCGAACGCGAAGCGCTGCTGCAAAATGCACCCGACGGCGTCAACCGTGAACAAGCTGTCTCGTACCAGCAATTCGAACTCGATCTGTTGCTGCTGCCGCTGCTCGCCGGCCGTGCCAATGGCGTGGAATTTTCTGCCGTCTACCATGAACGGATTGAAGCGATGCTCGAATACGTGGCCTCTATCATGGATGTCGGTGGCAACGTTCCCATGTTTGGCGATGCCGACGACGGTGCTGTCGTCAACCTGGCCCAGGGCAGTCATTTCTGTCGCTATCGCTCTCTGCTCGCCACCGGCGCGATCCTTTTCAAGCGCTGCGACTTCAAGGCCAAAGCGAGAGAACTCGATGACAAGAGCCGCTGGCTATTGAGCACAGATGCCGATACCGAAACGCTATTTGCCCGCCTGCCTGCGGCGCCGGCCAGGCTGCCGGTGCGCCAGGCGTTTCCCGATGGCGGGTACTACATCCTCGGCAGCCACTTCGAGGAAAGCGACGAAATCCGCCTGATTGCCGACGCCGGGCCATTGGGTTACCAAGGCATTGCCGCCCACGGCCACGCCGATGCGCTGTCTTTCACGCTCTCGGTCGGCGGCATGGAGTTCCTCGTCGATCCGGGTACCTATGCCTATCACACGGAAGGCCCCTGGCGCGACTGGTTTCGTGGTACTGCGGCGCATAACACCATACGCATCGACGGCCGCGACCAATCCGAGTCCGGCGGCAACTTCATGTGGCTGGACAAGGCCGCAGCCGACTGTCGTTTGTGGCGCTGCTCAGCCGAGCAGGATGTGTTCGAAGGCTGGCACGACGGCTACATGCGACTGGCAGACCCGGTGATGCATTCCCGACGCATTACGCTCGACAAGAGGCGTCGACGCATTGTGATCGAAGATGTCCTGCGCATGGCCGGCCACCATGACGTCGAGCTTCTCTTTCATTGCAGCGAGCAATGCCAACTTGACGCGATGGGCAACGACTATTCAATCGCCCGGCAGAACCAGACGATACTATTGAAGCTGCCCAAAGCACAGGGCGCCTGCTGCGATCTGCTCTGCGGCAGTGTCGCCCCGATTGCCGGCTGGATTTCGCGGAGCTTCGACACCAGGCAACCTGCGCCGACACTGAGGTGGCGGGCGCGCCTGCAGGGTACGAGCGTGCTGCGCAGTGAAATCGTCTGCAACTAAACCCGCGCTATTGGCTCGACAAGCGCTTGTGCAGCTTCATTCCCAATTTCCATAACGTATGACAGTCGTTACCGAGCCACTCCTGCGCGTCGCTCTCGTTACCCGTGGAGCGATGCTGGCTGCATGGTTGACCGAGGCCATAAACTCGTTGGAAAACAATCAGGAAATCCTTGTCGTCAAAGTATGCTCCCTGGACGACGAGCGCACCGGGATGCACTTATCCCGCCTTGAGACCCTCTATTACCGACTTTACGAGATGGCGGAATCCTTCAGAAACGTGAGGGATTTCAGCGCAACCGGCGGCGCGATTGACGCTCGCTCCAGGTACCCAGGTGCAGTCGTAGAAATACCTGGCTCATTTAAACGCACGCCGACGATGGGAACACGCCAATTTGACGATCTCGACCTGATCATCAATTGTGGTGTTTCCGAAATTGAATTCAAGACCTTTTGTGGAACGACAGCGGCGCTAAGCTACAGCTTCTCCGGGATGCAAAGCGATCTCTCTCTTTTTCGAGCGATGATCCATGGCGATGCAAACTTTTTCATCTCGATCAATTTGATTGAAGACAACAGGGAGACCCAAATCGAATATGCCAGACCGGCCCTGCCGAAGAGCCCGGGGTTTCGCGATTTTAAGTGCGCTGCGCATCGAAGTGCGGCGGTAGTCTTCGCCAAAGCTGTGCGCGTCATCGCCAAAGGCAAAGGAATTGCACACGCCGCAGCAGCGCCTCTCGTACCGCAGGCACGGCGCGTTGATACCTTAAGCATGGTGCGCTATCTATTCAGGCGCAGCCTCCGCTCATTCAGAGGCCGGCTTGTCAGGCTGCGCCCCGACTTGTTCTGGTTGGGCGATGATTTCAACTGGTTTCTGGCATACCGAACGAAGTCCGCCGACTTTGTCTGCAACACAAACAAGTTTCGTGCTGATGGCTTCAAGCTCCTTCTCCCGCCGATTGACAAGTTTTACGCAGATCCAATTGCCATCAGGCACAAAGGCGTTGACCACGTATTCTTCGAGGAATGGTTTTACAAGACCAATAAGGGTGTCATCAGCTGGATGCAAATGAACTCTGACGGCAGCTTTTCAGATCCGGAAGTTATCCTGCAGGAGTCGCACCATCTTTCCTACCCGTTTATATTTGAAGCGGACAACTTTTTTTACATGATTCCAGAGTCCGCGGCGGCCGCGTCAGTCAACCTCTACAAGGCCATCGAGTTTCCACGGCGTTGGGAAAAAGTGGCAACGTTGCTTGAAAACGTAGCAGCGGTAGACGCTACTGTCATCCAACATGAAGGGCGCTGGTGGATGTTCGCGTCGGTCGCCGAAAACGGCTTTGCAAAGACCGACCGCCTTCACCTCTATTTCGCCGACACCCTCGCGGGGCCCTGGCAAGCGCACCAGGACAATCCGGTCAAGATCGATGTCAGATCGGCACGCCCCGCTGGTCGGCTTTTCAAGCGAAACGGTAAGCTTATTCGTCCGAGCCAGGATTGCTCTGTCACCTATGGTGGCGCTTTGACGTTAAACGAAATCATTCATCTTTCACCGGAACGATTTGTCGAGTCCGCAGTTGAAACACTCTTGCCAGACTGGCTGCCCTTTAATGTCGGATTCCATACCTTGACATGCACCGAAACGCTCGAAGTCATTGACGGTCGCATGAGGGCTCATGGCAAGCTGCGTTTTCCCAAGGTCGCCGCACAACAGGTCGTCCCAAAACAGGTCGCCCCAAAACACTTGACTGCTTGACGGACTCCGCTTTACCTATCCGTACGGAAGTACGACGGGAACCTTGATGGCAGCGCACGCCGCCCCAGTCAAGCCCTCCAAGATAATCGCAGATAGCCAGGCTAGCCACTGGCTATCGAATCTCGATCATTCGATAACGCCGTTGCGAACACAGCTTGTCTCTCGATCGCTAATCCTCTTGGACTATCAGAAAGCCGGTCTGGCGCAATAGTTCATCACGCCACTGCCGGTAACTTGTAAGCCTGCGCGGCACTTTGCGGCTGCAGACTTTCCGGCCAGCCAGCCTGAGGTGGCGAAAGCGCCGGCAACAGCGATCGGCAACAGGCAAAGGCGCCTGGATCGAATCCGGTTTGCCACTGCCACATAGCAATTGGTCGGCCATGCGACTACAAGGAGTCACGAAATGAGAATCAGCGTAATGGGTCTCGGTTATGTCGGCGTCGTTTCAGCGGGTTGCCTCGCCCAAGGCGGTCATGAGGTTATTGGCGTCGATCCGGAACAGGTCAAGGTCGATTTGATCAACGCCGGAAAGTCGCCGATCGTGGAAAACGATATCGGTGGCATCGTCAAGACACAAGTCGCCGCAGGCCGTCTGCGGGCCACCGCGAATGTCGCGGACGCCGTCCACAGCAGCGATATTCTCTTGATCTGCGTCGGCACGCCAAGCCGCTCGAATGGTGGCATCGACCTGACCTACGTGCGTCGCGTCTGCGAACAGATCGGCGAGGAATTGCGCCATCACAATGCTGCGCCGGTGGTCGTGATGCGCAGCACGATGCTGCCCGGCACGATCCGCGAGGTGGTGATTCCCACACTCGAAACGCATTCGGGAAAGCGCGCCGGTGCCGACTTCGGCGTCTGCATCAACCCTGAGTTTCTGCGCGAAGGTACCGCCGTTTACGACTATCGCAATCCGCCCAAGACCGTGATCGGCGAACTCGATCCGGCTAGCGGAGATGTGCTGGCAAAGCTCTACGCCGATACATCGGGCCCGCTGATTCGCACCGATATCGAGACCGCGGAAATGGTCAAGTACGTGGATAACTGCTGGCACGCGCTGAAGGTCGGCTATGCCAATGAAATTGGCAATATCTGCAAGTCGCTGGGCGTCGATGGCCATAGCGTCATGGATATTTTCTGCCAGGATACCAAGCTCAACCTTTCGCCTTATTACCTTAAACCTGGTTTCGCCTTTGGCGGCTCGTGCCTGCCCAAGGATCTGCGCGCGCTCTTGTACAAGGCCAAAACACTCGATCTCACGTTGCCCATTCTTGGCTCCATTCTGCCCAGCAACCAGCAGCAACTGGAACGAGGCGTCCAGGCCGTGGTCGAGCAAGGCCAGAAAAAAGTCGGCATCCTCGGCTTCAGCTTCAAGGCCGGGACCGACGATTTGCGCGAGAGTCCGGTGGTGGAGTTGACCGAACGGCTGATCGGCAAGGGCTATGACCTGCGGATTTATGACAAAAACGTCAATATCGCCAGCATCCGCGGCGCCAATCGCGACTACATCCTTAACCACATCCCGCATATTTCGCGCTTGATGGTTTCCAAGATCAGCGATGTCCTCGACCATGCGCGCACCATCGTCATCGGCAATGCCGCTGCGGAATTTCGCGAAATTCCCAAACGCATCGGATCCAATCAAAGCATCATCGATTTCGTCCGGATTTGCCAAACGCGCAGCATTGCCGGCGTCTACGAAGGAATTTGCTGGTGAGGCGGGCCATGTCCGGCAGCAGCATGCCCGGAGCGGCAGGAAACTCCAGGCGCAGCGAACCGGAAATGACAACAGCGAAGAGCGCCAAGAAAATGTCATGGGGATGGCGCAGCGGCGCCAAACGGCCGCAGCGAATCCTGATTCTGGTGGAGAACCTACCCAGCCCCTTCGATCGCCGTGTCTGGCAGGAGGCGACCACACTGCGTCAGGCCGGTTACGAAGTATCGATCATCTGCCCGACCGGGCATGGTTGTGAGCAACGCCACGAAGTATTGGCCGGTATCCACATTTATCGCTACCGGCTGCCGGTCGAAGCGGACGGTGTGGCCAGCTATGCGATCGAGTACTCGATTGCCTTGGCAGCGACCTTCATGCTGACCTGCAAAATACTGTTCACCCGCGGTTTCGACGTCATCCACGCCTGCAATCCACCCGATCTTTTCTTCCTTATCGGCGGATTTTTCAAGTTGTTCGGCAAGAAATTCATCTTCGATCACCACGACCTCGATCCCGAACTCTATGAGGCAAAATTCGGTCGGCGGGATTTCTTTTATCGGCTCATGCTGGCCCTCGAATATTTGACTTTTCGCACCGCTGACGTGTCGATCGCCACCAACGAATCCTATCGACGCATCGCCCTTGAGCGCGGGCGCATGCCGCCCGAGCGGGTATTCGTGGTGCGCAGCGGACCGAGCCTGGAGCGAATGAAGATCTTGCCAGCCGACCCGCATCTGAAATGCGGCCGCCGCTTTCTCGTCGGTTACGTCGGGGTAATGGGCAAACAGGAGGGCATCGATTACCTGCTGCAGGCAGTGCACCGCATCGTCAAGGTGCTGGGGCGCAAGGATATCCACTTGGGCCTGGTCGGCGGCGGCACCTCGCTCGACGCAATGAAAAGGCTCGCCTTCTCCTTGGGCGTGGCGCCCCATGTCACCTTTACCGGCCGTGTTCCCGATGCGGAAATGCTGGCGATGCTGAATACGGCAGACATCTGCGTCAATCCGGATATTGCCAATGACATGAACGACAAGTCAACCATGAACAAGATCATGGAGTACATGGCACTGGGCAAGCCCATTGTCCAGTTCGATCTCACCGAAGGCCGCTTCTCGGCCGGCGATGCCTCCCTGTATGCGCGTCGCAACGACAGTGACGACCTCGCCGAGAAGATCCTGGCGCTACTCGACGATGCCGAATTGCGCACTCGGATGGGCGCCTTGGGTCGCGCCCGGGTACTGAACGAATTCAGTTGGGAGTACGAAGCGCCGAAACTGTTGGCAGCGTATGCGAGCATCGTTCCGGTTGGGGTTCTGGTTGAGCAGCGAGCGTAGCTGTTCCAAATCGGCCACACCGAACCCCGGCACGCCCTCCCATGTCACCGTTAACGTTGGAAGGAGTGCAATTTGTGAATAGCCTCTTAATATCCCCTTTGCGGAACGGCGATGCACGCAGCGCGGAGCGCATTCTTGCTCACTATCTGGTCGAGCGGGAGCAAGCGGATCGACTACGCAATGCCTCGAAGGATGAGCGAAAAACCCTATACACAGCCGTCTATGACGAAATGCTGCGCCGGGTACCAGACCATCCCCGATTGACCCGAAAGCATTCCCCAGGACTCGCTGAAGCGGCTGTTCGCGAAGTGATGCGCCCGTTGTTGCCGATGTTGAACAGCGATATGCGCTTTCTTGAAATCGGTGCGGGATCTTGTGCCCTCAGCATTGCAGTGGCGCCGCATGTTCGCAGAGCGATTGCCTACGAGGTCTCCAACGAAATCGTAAAGAATGTTCAACTGCCGGAGAATTGCTGCGTTTTGATCGGCGACGGAACATCGATCGCGCTGCCGGACGCCTCCGTAGACTTTGTTTTCAGCAATCAACTCATGGAACACATACACCCGGACGACGCGCTAGCTCAACTCATGGAAATCAGGCGCGTGCTCGCTCCCAACGGCCGTTATCTTTGCATCACACCGAACGCGGTTTCCGGGCCACATGATGTTTCCTTGTATTTCGACAATCAGGCGCGCGGCTTTCATCTCAAGGAGTACACCATTCGCGAGCTTTCGAACTTGTTCAAGAGCGTCGGATTCCATCGAACCCATGTGTTGGGATACAGCCGTGGTTTTTCATTTGGCATACCGCTTTGGCTTGCGACGCTGGTCGAATCCATACTGAACATGTTGCCGCATGGCATTCGTAGAACGATTGGCACGCGCTGGCCCTTGAAGGCGATCGTTGGCATACGCATTATGGGACTACGCTGATTTGCCGTCGGGTAGCGATTCGCGTCGGCATTCTTGCCACAATGGCTTCGTTGGACAAATGTCTTGCCAACAGCGGAGTGCTTGCCCTCCCGCAAATAGCACCGTACCGACATGCCACTACAACCCAATCGTGAATCGGCTCCGCATGCCGCGAACGACGCAGCCCGGGTCAACGAACTCGACCTCTTGCGTTTCCTCGCCGCGATGTCCGTGGTCTTTTTTCACTATTCGTCCCGCGGCTACGCGGCCGGCGCCGTGTCGACCATGTCCTATACGCTGCTGACTCCAGTGACCAAGTATGGCTATCTCGGTGTCCAACTGTTCTTCCTGATCAGCGGCTTCGTCATTCTCATGACTGCCGCCGGGGGCAGTTTGAGAAGCTTCGCTGTGTCACGCGCAGTCAGACTTTACCCAGCTTTTTGGGTCTGTTGCACGGTAACCTTCGCAACGATTGCACTACTGGGCGCCGAGCGCTTTTCGGCAACCACCAGCCACTACCTGATCAACATGACGCTGCTGAGCGGCTTTTTCGGCGTGCCCTCCATTGACGGCGTCTACTGGTCGCTTTTCGTGGAGTTGAAATTCTACCTACTCGTCGCCCTGGTTCTTGCCGCGGGAATGATCCACCGGGCAGAACTGCTGCTCGTCCTGTGGCTGGTCTCGACAATCGCTTTAACGGCAATGCCGATAGGCATATTGCATTCCCTTCTCGTCACAAATTACGCCGCCTACTTCATCGCCGGTTCGATGTGCTTCCTGGTATGGTCGCAAGGTTTTTCGCTCCTGCGCGGCGGGGTGATTCTCGCCGCCTGGCTCGTCGCCCTAACTCAGTCGGCAAAGGAAGTGGGCGATTTCGAAAGCCACTTCCACACGGGGTTAGACGCTCGCGTGGTAGTCGTCCTCATCACCATCTTCTTCGCAGTCATGTTGCTCGTCGCGACACGCCGAACCGGACCTCTGGGCAAGCGGCGATGGCTGGCGCTGGGCGCCATCACCTATCCCCTCTATCTGCTGCACCAATATATCGGCTACATGATATTCAATGCCGCTTATCCGGCGATTGACAGACACGTGTTGCTGTGGGGAACGATAGCCCTGATGTTGGTGGCTGCCTACGGCGTCAATGTCCTGCTTGAACGCAGGCTTGCTGCGCTACTCAAGAACATGTTGAACAGCGCACTGGATATTGGCTTGCACAGGGTATCGAGGCGATCTTCACAGATATGACTTATGTATTTTCGAAGACAGTCCGACAGTGCCAAAGGGCGAGCCACCCGCCAGATAATCACGCACAATCCACCACAACATGTGCGGATTCCGGCGCGCCTGCCCCAGTGAATACGGCAGCCAACCGTACCCGAATGGAATGTAAATTCGCACAGGAACGCTCATCTCCTGGGCAAGCTTCATGGCTTGAGATACCGGAAGTCCGTAGAGCAGTTCCAGCACGCACGCGGTTCCCGCGCTCTGCAGACGCTGCAAGGCCTCGCGTGCAACTTTGGGATCATGCGTCGCCACCGCCACCGAGCGAGCCCGGCCGGCAAGGCAGTCGATCACCCGGAGAAAACCCTCGGCGAGGTCGATGTCCGGATTTGCCGGATCGACCCATTGCCCTTTGACAACGCGAACATGCAATCCCAGGTCGATCGCCCTCTCGGCATCGCTGCAACTCCTCGCCCACCTTCCTGGCAGCGTGCAGCCGAGCCGCCGATGGATTGCCATCGAGCGGACGATAGCCGAAAAGGTCGCGTCGGCGGTTTCGGCTCCGTGAGCATCGAAATGGACCAGGATGCCGCGACTTGCTGCCTCGGTCATGATGCGATCCAGTTGCCGGCTGTCGGATTTCAGCGGCGGCAGCTTGATCGACAGGTAGCCGTCAAGATTCTCCGCAGCCAACGCCAGAGCCGCCTTGATCGAGGCGTCGGCGATTTCTTGCGGCGAATCTCCGGGCATATTCCAGTAGCAAATGGTACTACGCAACCCGAGCCCGGAAAGATGTCGAAAATTGCGCAGTGCGTCGTCCAGTTCAGGGCCGGAAACGTAAGCCTGACCTGCCTTTCTGGCGAGCGCCTGCCAGTTGAAGGAAGCAAACTTCCTGAGTGCAGCTTTCATCAGCGAACGGCCATGGCACGGTGCAGCCGCCTGCCGGCGAATTGAACTGCATCGGCAGCGAGGGCCTTGATACCCGGCATGCGCAGCGGGTATGCGCGGATCGATACGCACGGGTGCTCGTCGCTGGTCCACAGCCGCGTCCATTCCTCCGCCGTGCCAAGAAACTCATAGGACGACAAGCCTTTTTCGGCGCTGTAGCGAATGGTTTCGGCGATCAGCAGCATGCCTGGCGAACACTTGGCAAACTCATCCCGATAGCCGATCTTGAACAACCAGAACGAGCCATTGCATTCAACCGCCAGCTGCATCGCAGCGGCGCGACCGCCAATGCGCAGGAAGCAAAGGCGCAGGATCCCCGCCTCGCTGGCGCGTGCGGCATAGTCACGAAAAAAACGGCCACGCACCTCGTCGACCGCGAGCGCCGATCCATTGCGGCCCTTCCAGTTGGCCGCCTCCACTGCAAAAGCCTCCTCTAGCAGTGGCTCCAACTCGTTCGGGGTCGGCGACAGGATATCCAGGCTCACCTCGCCAAGTTTCTCGGCGCGCCTGAGCGACCTGCGAAAGTCCGAGCAACGTCCCGCATTGAAGTGGCTAAGGGGATCCCGCCAGGTTTCGTCGAGCAAGATTCTGGGGTACGGTTCCGAGTTGCGAACGATCACCGGCCCGCGACCCTGATAGGCTTCCCTGACAGCTTCAACGGTGGGCGATCCTGCCGGAACCCGTCCCAGAAAGAGAGGAGTACCGGTCGCCGCGAGGGCCGAGACAAGGGCCTGCAAGGCTGCACGATCCGAGTAGAGGAAATCCGATGGCTCGTACAGACTGCGAAGCCCTAGCGTCTCCAAAGACCCGACGTAGCGTTCCGAGTTGACCAGAGGCGCAATCGCACCCGATTTTGGACCGGTCCTGATGACATGCACGGCAATGCCGGAAACATTGGGAAGGACTGCCGAGCAGGCGCTGTTCCAGATGAAGTGTTGCATTGGGGAAGCAGGCGTCGCCTGCTCCAGTGCCTGCCAGAAGGGAGCCAACGTCAATAGCGCCTCGCTGGTCTCAAGTTTCTCGCATGCCGCGCTATTGCCGTGGTGGTGTATCGTCATTAGGCATTGGTTGCGTTAATTGATAAGGAGCGTCAGACGCTAGGGTTTGCTCGAATTGCCGGTTTCATACTGAGTTCGGTCGATCAAAATTGAAACGAGACCGACACAAGTTCTTCCGCGGACTCGCCAGCATCGGCATACTCGGGCGCGACTTCCCCGACCTCAGTCTCGCCATTGAACAGATTGGTATCGCCATTGATCTTGATGATCTCGAATGCCTCGCCATATTCGACGTTTATCTGATAGCCCCGATACATGGCACGACCGCGAACGCCCTCCGACCAGCGCGGGCCGTTTCTTGGCAATTGGCTGGCGTGGGCATGGATGCTCGCCATCTTGCGATCGATGTATTTCGAGACATCGACCAGGTACTGGGCGCGAAAACCGGCAGGAGTGATACCGCCGGGAATCGTCTGCTCGTACATATACACATTGAAGTGGTTTTTTCTGGTCGCCGCGATAATGCAACGCGTGACGTTGACATGATCTTGATGGGAGTCCTCGACCCAGTGCGTAAACACCGATTTCGGTTGGAACTGTTTGATGACCGAATCGATGGCGCCGATGGAGATCCGGTTGTAACCGAGCTGAGCTGCCTTGATCGGCAAGACAATCACATCCTTGATGCCGAGAATCATGGCCGCGTCGCGCGCCTCTTTGATACGGCTTTCGCGTTTATCCGGCACCGAGGCGATGCACGAATACACTTCGTTGCCACAGGCAGTAAGCCGGCAAATGGTTCCGGCCATGCCAATTTCGATGTCGTCGGGATGGGCGCCGAATACGAGGATGGTATTACCCCTATTTCGCTTCAAATCGGCGTGCTCGGCCATGTCGATTGCCTCCCCCAGGTGTCCGCCAGTGCCAGCAAGTCCTGGCGTCATTCTTCATTCGTCCTGCGCTAGAGCGTATGCACTTTGCAATAAATGTCGTGGAAAACCAGGGGCACAATTGATAGTCCATTTGGCGGCGGTGACGAACATCAACACGGATTCCAGGGTTTCGGCGAGGGTGACGCCATTCCATTCAGCGCGTGCTTGCATCACACGAGCGTCGCGTGGCGTTCATAGACTGCGGTGACCTGACATTTTGGCGAGAAGCCCGATGATCGTAGCTATCCACCAACCGAATTTCCTGCCCTGGCTTGGCTATCTGGATCGCATGATTCGCGCGGATCTGTTCATCGTCCTCGACCATGTGCAATTCGAACGCCGCAATTACCAAAATCGGACCAGGATACTTCTGGACGGTCATGGGCACTGGCTGACCGTTCCTGTGCAGCAACATTCCCAGCTGGAACGCATCGTCGTCAAGCAGATCGACAATCCACCGGCGGACGTTGAGCGCTGGTGGGCCGCCGACCATGGCCGAACGCTCAGGCACGCCTATCGTGACGCGCCTTTCCTCGATCAGTACGCGGCACCGCTGCGGGATTTGCTGGAGTCGCGGCGGGAGCGTCTGGTTGATCTCAATCTGGCCTCGCTCGATTTTCTCAGGGACGCCCTAGCCATCGATACGCCAATGATCAGAAGTTCCGAACTGAATGTGAGCGGGGCGCGATCGGAGCTGATCCTCAACCTATGCCGCGCCGTCGGTGCCGACACCTACCTTGCAGGCATGGGTGGCTCGCGCGACTACCTGGACTGTGCAGCCTTTGCCCGCGCCGGTATCGAAGTGGCCTGGCAGGATTTTCGCCATCCGCACTACGCGCAGTGCGGCGGCGGCGAGTTTGTCGGCGGACTCTCGGCCATCGACCTGCTATTCAATCATGGTCGGCACAGCCGCAGCCTGCTCACCGGTACTTCGGCAGCCAGCCCAGCCGCTGCCACCAAGCTTGAGGCAGATCACCGCGAACTGAGCCGGGCCTGACCGGCAAAGGCCTATCGTGGCGACCATTCTCGTCACCACCGACCGTTTGCTGACCCGGTGCTATCTCACCCTGGTCCTCAAGCACCAGGGCTACCACGTGCTCGAGGCCGATAGCAGTGCCCTAGCCTTGTCGGTCATTCATGGCGCCCGCCCAAATCTGGCGCTCATCGATGTCCTGTTGCCGCACCCGGGGGCCTATCAACTCATCCGGCAAATACGCAACGAGTCGAAGACTGCACTGCCGCTGGCGTTGCTGGCTTCGCCGGCCATGCACGGCGAGGCCCGCCTGTTGGCGAACGCCTGTGGCATTTCCCGCATCGTCGCCGACATTGCCGATCCCGAAGCGCTGCTGGCGCTAGTCGAGGCGATGTTGTCGGACCCGTCGGCCACGTCAGGCCCATCGGCTACCTCGACCACGGGTGAGAGCGAGAAGGCGCCTGGCAAAGCCACCAAGTTTTACCTGACAGTGAGCCGTCTGTATCGGCGCGTGGCGGATCTGGAAAGTTGCAATGCGCGGCTGAAACATGACATCTCCACAAGCGCCCAGCAACTGCAAGAGGCGCGTTCGGCACTTGACCGGGAAGTCGTCAAACGGCGCTGGACCGAACAACAACTGACCCAGGAAAACCAGCGGTTGCGGGCCAGATCACTGCACGATCCATTGACCGGGCTACCCAACCGCCGCTATCTGGAGGAAGCGTTGTCACGCGAAATGAGCCGCGCCAAACGTAACGGCAAACCACTCAGCATGATGCTGATCGACATCGACAATTTCAAGCACTGCAACGATACCTTCGGCAACGCGGCTGGCGATGCCGTGTTGCGCGCAGTGAGCCGCTACATGAACTCGCTGGCGCGCAGCGACGACATCCTCTGTCGGTATGGCGACGAAGAATTCGCGCTGGTCATCACCAACACGGCGCCGGCCATGCTGCGGCAACGCGCCAATTCGCTGCGCTCGAGCATTCCGAAGCTGCGCATCGAACATGATAGGCAGCACATCGGGCCGATCACGCTGTCCATCGGATTGGCGATTTTTCCCGATAGTGGAGACAGCGCAGCAGTGCTGTTGCAGGCCGCCGATGCCACCCTTTGCCTGGCCAAAAGTGCTGGTCCGGATTGCATTGTCGGCGGCGGGATGCGTGCGCACTAACTGGATTTACAAGCAGGATTTCCAGGCAGTGAGCTTTAGGGTTCTTACCTCGTGTTGATGTTGCAAGGCCAACCCTTCACCGAATGGCTTGCTGTAGGGCATGCCGAGATTCGGTCCGGAGATTTCCATTTGCTCGGCCATCCGGGTAAAACTGGCGCTGATGCCCGCCGGCCAACCATCTATTTTGGCTTTAACTTTCGTGGCACCCCGCCACCCCGCATCATGAAACCTGCCGCAGCGTCCCCTCTCTCCCGGCCTCTCTCCCGCAAGGGGAGAGAGGAGACAACCAGCTTCCCTCTCCCCTTGCGGGAGAGGGATCGAGGGAGAGGTGTGGAGTCTTTCGCTAAGCACCTTTTCAGTCTCGGCAGGTTGAGGTTCGGCGAGTTGCTCGGCTTTCAGAAGCCGGTCTGTGGACCAGGTGGCAAATACACGAACTGCCATTCGGCATAACCGGGTTTGCCGCCCGTCCAGCCCAACTCGGCAGGAAAGTTGGCCCGCATGATCGGCCGACCTTGAGCCAGGCTGTAGACGCCCATGATCCGGCCGCTCGGGGTAAGGACCAATCCCCATTGCTCGGAGTTGGTCAGCGGGTCCCGATAGGGTCGGCGCAAATGGCGCTTGATGCCTGGCGCTCGTTCGTCCCGGAGCAAGGCTTCCAGGGTGTGCGGGTAGGCCGGGGCGAAGCCTGACTGTTCGTAGTAAGCCTGAATGGCATGGCGGTATTGCAGGCCGACAAACAGCAGTTCGCGCTCCTTCTCGCGCTGTCGCGTCTGCTGCCAGATCGTGCCGGCAGCGCCAAAGGTTGTCCCCAGCACGGCAATACCGATCAATAGCACCAGGAAAGCAGCACCGCGCTCCCGGCGCGGACCATGACTGAAACCGAACCCTGCTGCATGAAAACCGACCTTGTGATAACGGCTGCCCATTGCACTTATGCACTTACCATTGGCGATAGGGAATGCCGTTGATGCCGGTACCGAGGTTGAGCGAATAGACGTCATAAACATCATCGCCCGGGCTCGGTTGATCGTAGGTGCTGAGATAGCTGCGTTGTCCCCAGGATTCCTCCGGCTGCAAACCGGGATCGGCAAGAGGATCGCGCGGAATGCGGCGGAGGAAGCGGAGCGGTGCAGCGGTCGGACTCCGGGCATCCTTGATTTCCGACACCAGCAGAGCGAGCGTCTTCGGATAGCCAGAATCGCCGGGCTGAACGATAATCTGCCCCGTGACGGTCGCCTGTTTGTAGGCATCGAGACCTTCCCTGATCTGCCGCAGGGCGGCGCGCAGCTCCGTTTCCTGGCTACGCTTCGCCGTGAGTTCCTGCAGGGGCATGGCGAGGCTTGCAAGCAGTGCCACCAGCGCCAGCGATACCATCAATTCAAGCAGGGTAAAACCGCGCGCCCGGATGATTTTCATCGACTCACCGCAAACGATCGCCCTGTGCCGCATGCTCGGTTTCGCTGTCCGGCCGGATACCTTCGGATGGATCCTGCGGAAAGAGCAGCGTATCCGGGATGGCGAGAATCGGGAGCGGCCTGACAGTCGATATCCCGGGTGCTGGAGCTGCCTGCGAGGCGGCGCTTACCGCGGTGGCCGAGGTATCCGGCGGCAGCACGGATGGCGGCGTAAGCGCTAACGCAGGGTCGGGCGTGAGCAACAAAACCGGGGTCGCAATTACCGGTGCTGGCGCCCTCGCCGCTTCTTCGGCCGACTTGGGGCGATGCGCCGTGTGCAAGCGCGGATCGTTTTCGGTGCCTGACCAGAATTTGCTCGGCACCTGGCTGGGCGGCACCAGCCCTCGAACAATGCGCGGCGTGATGGAAAGCACCAGTTCGGTCTTCTGGTTGTTGTTGTTCTCGCTCGAGAACAGGCGGCCGATGACAGGAAACTGATGCAGCCCGGGAAACCGGTTGGCGCTCTTCTTGTCGTCGTCGTTGATCAAGCCGCCGAGAATCTGGGTCTCGCCGTCCTTGAGGCGCAGCACGGTCGCGGCATTGCGCGTGCCGATCCGATAGGTTCCTCCGGCAGTGCTGGGTTCCAGCACGCCAAGGGAACTCACTTCGAGTGCCAGCTTGATGGAAATCTCGTCGTTCGGGAAGATGATCGGTTCGACTTCCAGCTTGAGGCCGACGTCGATGTATTGAACGTTCTCGGAAGCGCCGTATTGCAACTGGGTGGTGGTGATAATGGGCACGCGATCGCCGATCTTGATCAGGGCCTTCTCCCGGTTGTGGGTGCGGATGCGCGGGCTGGCGAGCACACTGTTGGCAGTCGTGTCGTCCTGCAGATTCAGGATGAGTTTAGCCATCTCGTTGGTTGCCGTTGTACCCGTCAGTGCCCTTGTCACCGTATTGGGCCAGTCGAGGCCCAGATTGGTCACCTGCGAGCGCGTCAACTCGAGCACCGCGACTTCAAGCATGACTTCCGGTTCGGCAACATCCTGGGTGGCGACGAGGCGCTCGGCAAGCTCGATCATGGCCGGCGTATCGCGTATGACCAGTAGATTCAGCTTGTCATCGGCATAGGCATTCTTGACCTTGAGAACCGTCTTGAGCATGACCAGAACCTGCTTGGCCTCGGCGTTGGCGAGGAAGAAGTTTCTGACCACCAGTTCCTGATGATCGCTTTGCTTGCCTATCGTATCCGGATAAATCAGCAGGGTCGTGTCGTTGAGCACGCGCTGCTTCAGCTGATGGGTGGTCAATATCGTTTCGAGGGCATCCGCCACCGAGACCTCGCGCAAGAAGACTGTGACGACCAGGTTGGCGGGTACGTCCTTGTCGAACACGAAGTTCAGGCCGCTGTGGCTAGACAACGCCTCCAGTACCACTTTGAGATTGGCATCGCGAAACTCCAGCGTCGCCGGTTTCTGGAACGATTTGCGCAGGGCCGGCGAAGCCACCTGTTCGCGTCCCGACTTTTCCTCGATCGATTCACGTAGCGCCCGCGCTTCTGCCTGAGCGGGGTTTTCCTGGAGTACCAGCCCGACGTTGCGTTCGGCGGCTTCCAGATCGCCGGCACCGATCGATGTCTTCGCCTGGCTCAGGAGCAGGGCATGGCGTATGCCCAGCTCGGTCGCCGCCAGTCCGCTGATGGCTTCGGCATTTTGCGGGTCGAGCCTCAACACCCGGCGATAAGATGCCGTGGCATCGGCAAATTGTCCGGCCGAGAGTTGCACCTTGGCTTCGCCCAGCGTGCGGCCGGCAACGCGATTGACGCCATTCCGATAAGCGAGGCGAAACAGCTGATTGTCCGGCGCTGCCCGGGTTGCCTCGGCCAGTTTGGCGAGCCCCTCTTCCTGTTTGCCAAAGGCGAACAGGTCCATGCCTTGCCGGTGGGCAGCCTCGCCGGCGCAGCCGCAAAGGAGCAGGAGGAGAAGCGCTGCCGGCGAGAGAAGCGGGCGGCTCATGAACGGACCCCGACGTCCAGCGACTGACGAATATTCATGGGCCGATAGTGAAACAACAGTTGTCCGTTTTCATATTTTTCGACCCGGTAATCGCCGCCGATGGAATCGCCGACAGTAACAACGACAACGCCCTGCCCGGCGCCAAGAACGAACGCGACGTTTTTGCCCGGCTCGACAATCCGGCCGAGGAATCTGAAGGGCAGCGGCGGCGCCTGGGGAGGCGCCGGGCTGGTTTGGTCTGCTGGCGGCGCGGGCGCTTGCCAGGTTCGCACGGCAAAAATATCGACGCTGGCCGGGGCCGCAACGGATGGTAAATCGTTGCCCCCGGTGCTGTTTTCGGCGTTGTTGTCAGCGCCGTTGTCAACATTGCCGGCAGCGGCGACAACGACACCCAGTTCAACACCGCTTGGTGACTGCCCAAATGCCCTGGGAAGGTGCCTGGCGGCCCCGCTGGCAGCCTCGCCGGACAGATTGCCGGGGGTAGTATCCGGCACCGCTCCGCCAAGCCACCAGAACAGCGCCATGACAACCAAAGCGACCAGTGCGACCGGTGGGAGCAGCCACAAGCGACGCGGGAATTTGGGCAGCGACTTCATGGCGCGGCGGCAAAACCGTAAGACAAGCGGACCTGGGCTTCCAGAACAGTGTCGCCGGCGTTCGCACGCTGCAGACTCAGTTCATCCAGAGCGGCCGATGCCGACAGTGTCAGCGCGTCGCGCAGGTAGCCGCGCAACGATGGATAACTGACCTTCAAGGGCATGCTGACCTCGAGGCGACGCAGCGCGTCCCGGCGCGTCAATCGATATGACGTGCGACCGATGACCACGCCGTGGCGGTCGGCAAGGGCGTTCAACTGCTTGAGCAATTCGGGCGCATCGACAAGCGGCTGCGGCGGCTTGTTGCGGCGCAAATCCTGCGCTGAACCGAGGCCTTCGCGGAGGGCAGCGGCGGCCTTCGCGGCAGTCGCTAGCAGTTGCGCCTTCTCGCCAGCAAGGTTCGCCAATTCGCTTTGCACCGGAGCGAAAGAGCCGAAATAGAAGAACAGGCATAACAGCAGCAGTCCGACGCCAACGACACCGGGCTGCCCGACCTTCTCCAGAACGGCAGGTCGCATCATCATCCACCTCCCCACTCGGCGGCCAGCGTGAATCGGACCGGGCGCTGCGGATGCTCCAGGACAATCTCCGACTGCGTCAGATGGGCGTTGACCAATACCTTTGCAAACTGCAGTCGGTTCAAGTAATCCATCGATGCGGCAAGGTTCTTCGCCTCGCCGTTGATGATGATTTCACTGGCACCCGGTTGCAGACCGAGCAGCGTCACCGACTCATCGCCGGCCGACTCGAGGGAGGCAAACAATGATTCCCACTGCGCGGCAGGATGCGCAACCGCTGCAACTTCGCCGCGGCCCCTTGGGTTAGGCGACTGCGGTATCGATGACTGCTGGCTAGGCGACTGCGGGGTCGATGACTGCTGGCTAGGCGACTGCGGGGTCGATGAGTGAGCCCCCGCGGAGAGACGGGCAGCAGCTTCAAGCAACTGCCCGCGGCTTGCCGCGCCCCTCAGCCGCAACACCTGCCCCAGCAGCTCGTCGCGTTCGGCGACGCTGGTGAAGTACCCGGCCAGCAAGACGCCGGTTGCCACCAAGCTCAATGCCAGCAACAGCCAGCCAAAGCGCCTTCGCCCCGGATACGGCCGCTGATAGTCGAGCCAGAGCGTCTGCATCAGACCAGCCCCAGTATGGCCAGGCTCGAAGTCCCTTCAAAGCCCGGAAGCCTGGGTGGCTCGATCCGTTTGTGGCTCCAGAAAGAATCGTCAGGCAGGCGCGCGGTCGCGGTCAGGTCGCAAAGCCAAAGGATGCCGCCAGGCTTCCGCTCGCTCAATTCGCTCTCTTCCAGCAATAACAGGGGGAGAATGCCGCCATCGCCGGCGCGACTGTCCACGTATCGCCAGTGTCCGTTCTCGACGAAAGCCAGGGTTATGCGGCCACTTTCCACCAATGCCAGACAGCCCGCGGACCTGCCGATCTCATGGCGCATTGAATTGAAGACGGGCATCAGACTGGGCTGGATTGAATAGAGCCGGCCATGGCCTTCGCAGACTGTGCGCAGGGCGCCCAGCAAGCTGCGCGGAACGCCGCAGGCGAGACTCTGGAGCGCCCCGTCGATCGGACTGACCAACAGTTCCCAGTCACGCGCCAAGTCGCCGTAAGTATCGCGAAAGACCACGTCGGCGAGCGTCTTCCGTTCGGCTCGAGCCAGGCCGCGTCCGGCCGGAAATATGACATGGCGAACGTAATGGGCCGAGAGAATGATCGCAATATCCCGTTCTTTGGCCACCGGCGCGGCGAGAACGGTGGCCAGAGCTTTGAGACCCTTGTCCCACTGGGCCGTATCCTGGTCCTGCAGCACCAGCTCATGCCGTTCCAGGAGGCTGGTGCGCAACAAGCCTCCCAGCGACAGCACCGACAATCGTTCCGGTGACAAGCCGACCACGATGCGTTCATGCCATGGAGGTAACACGATTGATTTCCTCCAGGGTTGACTCGCCGCGGCGCACCAGATCGAGCGCTGCCTCGCGCAGCGGTATCATGCCGCCGCGCTCCGCTACCTCGCGCAAACGCCGTACCGGCGCGACAGCGACGATCAGTTCGCGTAGATCGCCGGTCAGTTGCAGCAACTCGGCAATCGCCTTGCGGCCTTTGAAACCGCTGCCGCGACATTCCCCGCAGCCGCGGCCGCGACGAAAGCGAAAACCTTCTGCCAGGGCCGGGTCGATGCCGGAGTCTACAAGCAGCATCTCGTCGGGCCGTTCGTCAACGCTGCAATGCGGGCAATTGATGCGCACCAGCCGCTGCGCGACGATGCCGTTGATGGCCGAGACAAAACTTTGCGGCGCGACACCCATGTGCAGAAAGCGGCTGATGACATCCAAGGCGTTGTTGGCATGCACCGTGGTAAGCACCAGATGCCCGGTCAATGCCGACTGGACGGCGATTTGCGCCGTTTCGGTATCGCGGATCTCGCCGACCATGATGGTATCCGGATCGTGGCGCAGGATGGAGCGCAAGCCCAAAGCGAATGTCAGTCCCTTCTTTTCGTTCACCGGAATTTGCAGCACGTCGGGAAGCTGGTATTCGACCGGGTCTTCGATGGTGACGATCTTGGCGCGGCCATTGTTGATTTCGCTGATGACGGCGTAAAGCGTGGTGGTCTTGCCGCTGCCGGTGGGGCCGGTGACCAGCAGCATGCCGTAAGGTTCGCGGGCGAGTCGGCGCAGCATGCGCATCAAGTCGCCCTCGAAACCCAGACTGTCAAGCGTCAGGCTGGTCATCTGTTCGGTCAAGGTGCGTTTATCCAGAATACGCAGGACGGCATCCTCGCCGTGAATGCTGGGCATGATGGAAACGCGGAAATCGACCTCGCGGTCGGCGATGGATACCCTGAAACGGCCATCCTGGGGAACGCGTCGTTCGGCAATATCGAGTTCAGCCATGACCTTGATCCGTGAAATCACCTGTTCAGCCGTCTGGCTGCCCTTGGGCTCGGCAATCGTCGAAAGGACGCCGTCAAGGCGATACTTGACGCGCAATCCGGCTGGCGTCGATTCCAGATGAATGTCGCTTGCCCGCGCTTTATAGGCATCGTACAGCGTCGAATTGGTCAGCCGTACGATGGGGCTCTCCTCCATTTGGATGGTGTCCAGGCGCAGAATCTCGACACCCGCTGTCGTTGGATGCTGTTCCTGGGCGTAGCTGGGCAATACGTCCATCGCCTTCATTGTTTCGCCATGACGGGCCAGGACCGCGGCGATATCGGCGGCGAGCGCAAAGCGCAGGGCAAACGGGCGGCGCAGGAAGGCATCCGCCCACGGCATCAGCCCCGGTGCCGCAGCCTTGTCGGCCAGCAGCAATAACTGGCCGGCCTCGCCGATCATGGCAATACACTGCCGCGGCGCAGCTTCGGCATAGGGCAGCACGTCGAAGGCCGGCGCCAATGCATACAACTGGTCGATATCGAGAATGGGCAGTTCGCCGCGGTCGACAATTCTCCGGTCGGCATGTACCCATCGCCGGTCGCGCTTCTGCGCTCGCCTTTCCTGCACCGGCGGTTTGGCGGAGATGTCCGCGTGGCTGAGACTCCCGTCGTTCATTACACACTCCCGGCCAGTTCGAAAATCGGCATGTACAGCAAAACCACGATGAAGGCGATAAACAAGCCGATGGTGAGGATCAGCAAGGGTTCGAAAAGCCGCGCAAACCAGTCGGCCCAGCGCGAGGTTTCCTCGTCCTGAAAATCGGCGATGCGGATCATTTTTTCGCCCATGTCGCCGGTCTTCTCGCCGATCTTGAGCAGATCGCTGGCAACGGGCGGCGCCAGCCGGGCACGTTCCATGGCTTCCGACAAGGCCACGCCACTGCGAATCTCGACCAGCGCCCGATCCAGCGCCACCTGCATTTCCCCGTCCAGCAACTCCTTCGCCATCACCAGCCCGGTAACGACCGGGATACCCCCCTGAAGCAACAGGCCCAGGGTCCGATAGAAGCGCGCCATCGCGTAAGAGCGGACTCGCTCGCGCAATCCGAACATCACTTTCCGCTCGAGCACCCATTGCAGAACGCTTTTCCATCCCAGTTTGCTGCGGCGAAAAAGCGCAATCGCAATCGTCGCCACGGCGATCAAGGCCAGGAGCATTTTCAGTCCATGGGTTTCGATCAGGGAGCCCCATTCCAAGAGCATTCTTGACATGAATGGCATATCCTTGCCGAGATCCTCGTAGACATGACTAAGGCGGGGTACCACGTAAGTCATCAGGAAGACGATCACCAGGCCGCCGACGCCGAGCAGCAGCGCCGGATAGATGGTTGCCGCGACCACCCGCTTCCTGACGGCGTCCATGCGGCTTCGGTAATCGATGAAGCGCGCCAGCGCGCTGCCCAGATCGCCGGTCTGTTCGCTGGCCGCCATCAACGCCAGATAAAGCGGCGGAAAAACCGCCGGAAATTCCCTGAGAACGGTGGAGAAGGATTTGCCCTCCCGCAGGCGCCGGATCAACACCTCGATCAGGCGACGTTTCTCGCTCGGTCCTTCTTTGCGGAACAAGGCGCCCAGGCTCTCGATCAAGGACAGGCCGGCTTCGAGCAGCATGCGTAGTTCCTGGCTGAACAGTTGCAAATCGAATGCTCGCCCCTTCAGACGAAATGTCTTCCATCCGCCGATTGCACGGATCGAGACCACGTTGAATCCCTGCGCCCCGGTGCGACTGCCGGCTTCTTCCGCACTAAGTGCCTCAACCTCGAGGGAGATCACTCCCTCCCCTTGTCGATAGGCTGTGATTTCGAAGCGCATGGTCGATCACGGGCGGGGGATGCCGGCAGCGACGTCGCTGCCGGCAGGGCACAAAGTACACCAGGTCGATCTACCCATGACGCCTGTCGATCATCCCCGGCAGGCGCCCTGCCGCGAGATGAATCGCTTTCAGGGGCTCGCCGTGATACGGATCGAATTGACGTCGAAATACTGCGAATCGGCAGCCAGCTTCAATACGTGCGTACCGGCAACGAGCGGCACCAGCGTCTTGCCGAACCACTTGAACGTGCACCAACCGCCGGTATTGATGCCGCTGATCGATCCGCTGACGTTGACGCCGTCGATTTCAACGTGGAAGGCGCCGGTCGGGTAATTGTTGCTAAGGCTGACGGCAACGTCATAGTTCCGGCCGGTTGCCACGCTGATCGTGTAGGCCAGCCATTCGCCTGTAGCAAAATTATTGACGACATAGCCGCCTCCTGCAGGATCACAGGACGCAATGATGTCGACATCTTCAGTGGTCCGGTATTGCCCGCCCGAGTTGCCAGTGCTCGTGTCATGATAGGCGACACCCTCGCCGCCGAGATCGAAGTTCTCTGCCTCGATGGTTCCCGGGATAGCAACAGGAGTGCCCTTATACGATCGGGATTTTATCGGGCTGGCTGTTACCCGGATCGAATTGAGATTGAAATAGGGCTGATCGGCAACGATCTTCAATACGTGAGTGCCGGCCGTGAGCGGTATATCGGTCTTGCCAAACCACTTGAAGGTGCACCAACCACCGGTACTGAGCCCGCGGATCGATCCGGTGACATTGACCCCGTCAATTTCGATGTGGAAGGCACCGGTCGGGTAATTGCTACTGACTTTTGCGGCAATGTCATACGTTTTTGTGGCCGTCACGTTGATGGTGTAGGCCAGCCATTCACCCGCGGCAAAATTATTGACGTCATAGCCGCTTCCGCCAGCTTCGCAGGACGCAATAATGTCCACATTTTCTTTGACCCGATATTGCCCACCCGCGTTGCCAGTGGTGGTGTCGTGATAGGCGATACCCTCTCCGCCGAGATCGAAGTTCGCTGCCGCAAAAGTTCCCGGTAATGCGATTGCGGTGCCCGTGTAAGGCTGAGATTTAATTGCCTTGACAGGCGGCGGGGGGACCACGGCCGGAGGTGGAACTACGACGGGAGGTGGAACGACAACCGGAGGTGGAATCACAACCGGAGGTGGAACCACGACCGGCGGCGGAACCACAACCGGCGGCGGAACCACAACCAGCGGCGGAACCACAACCGGAGGTGGAACTACGACTGGAGGTGGAACCACGACCGGCGGCAGTGTCACAACAGGAGGTGGAACAGCGGGGCTGCCAACGGTAATGGCACCATTGTCGATGGTAACCGCTGGCAGCGAACCAAGCGCTACGGTCCAGACTCCGCTGCTGTCCTTCGTTGCGCTCGCCGTGATAGCGATGCAGCCAACGTTCAGCAGCGCGACGAACTCGGCGCTCGCCATCTTGGTGGCGCTGTAGAACTTGCCGTGCCACTGATTAGCTCCGGAACTGGGGGCGGTGGCAAACACGTTGGTCTGGGTGAAATGCATCGACGGCCCGCTGAGCATGGTGATGCAGAGCGTCTGGCCGCTGTTCTGGATGGTTGCCGTTGTGTCCGAAGAAGAAGTCATCTGGTTCAGGGCATGGATATTCCACTCCCATTGCACGCCGGATGGTGCGGCAAGATTGTCGTACACCAGGATCAGGTTCGGCCGCAGATAGAGCATGGAGCGTTGCGCCTTGCTGACCGCAGCGCCATAGGCGGTTGACGCGTCACCACTGACGATGTCGTAGGCGGCTGTGGTTCTGAAGCCTGTGATTTTTCCATAAGACATATAGGTCCAACCGGAATTGCTCATGTGCATCTGACCCTTGCCACCGTCATAGGTGATAGCGTTCTTCGCTAGGGTCTGGTGATACCAGTTCAACCAATGGGCGGTGTTGTAGTCATCGTAATAGCCGGTCTCGATTGCTAATCTCTGCCCACCGCTATTGATGACAAAGGAATTGGCATCGGCGTGACTGTGATTGAAAGCCCCATAGGGCGGCGGACTCGATCTGAAGTAGACCGAAGTGCGTGTCAGGCTGGATAGGTCGCTATGCATCGCCACCTGTCCGAGCGATTCGAAATATGCCGAGTTCGGCGTGCCCGCGGGAAAAACCTGCGCTCCCGAGAAGTCTGCCGGTGGCGCCATCAGGTACTCGATCCGAGTCTGATCTTCGGCGCCGAGCTTCGACATATGCCAACGGCCGAGCGGTGACGGCGCAAAGAAGGTATACCCCTTACCAAAACGTGCTTGGTGTTCCGCTTCGTTTTCCTCGAAGCCGTCGCCAAACACGGTGCTGCCGCCCGACATCCCCGGTGGCGTGAAATAGGTGAAAAAACGGCCCCAGTTACGCATCCAGGCCTTTTCCGCCACGTCGATCCCTGCTGCGTACCGTATCGCATACCAAGACGGCAGCAATGCGCCTAGATCCCAATTGCCGTACGTAGCCGAATTGGCGTAGCCACCTTCGTCTCCGGCCCACGGGCTCAGAGCATTGAGTGCCTGCGGCAGGGACTTCTGCACCCAGGTGTTGGCGATGGGCAGGTCGCCCGCCAGCAACGCCGAGATCACGGCCACTTGCACGAGCGTCTGGTTTGCATGCGAGTCGCGCGGATATTTGGCGATGCGCGAGCGGTTACCGATGATGTCGTTGTACATGACGGTGTTGCGAATGTTCAGCGTGTTGAGAATCTGGCTGCGTTGTGCCGCTGTCAGCATCGGATAGAGCCAGTCATAGCCGAACGCAATGATCACGGTCATGTCGCGCGCCCACTGGTCCATCCCGGTGCTGGTGTTCACGTAGGATGTCGGTCCGTTAGGATCCCAAGCGGCAAGGTTCGTCACGCGGCGGATCGCTTCATTGCAGTAGGTAGTTTGACCGCTGAAAACGCAGGCCTGAAGGGCTGCCTGAGCCAATTTGCTGTAGTTTTGGACATCAGCTGCGGTGATGCCGGCACTCGGCACGGACTGACTTGTCGAGCTGGCGACCGCCTTGAGCAGGGAACTGATCGCGGTGCTGCGCTGCGACGTCATCGTCGCCAGAATCGCGACGTCAGGCAGACTGCGCGGATGCGGCTTGGCCAAGATGGTATTGAGCAGAGCGCTGGGGCTCGGCACGAGAAATGGCTGCGAATTGGCATCGACGATGAAGCGGCGCACTTTGCTGGCCGCGCCGCCGCCGTAACTGACCGACCACGAATACGTCCCGGCCGGGAGCACCTCGTCCCAGTTGATCCAGTTTTGCGTCGCCGGCAATGTCCTGGCATGGCCGTCAGGATAGGTTAGTGTCACCTGGTAGCCGCCACTGCTAATAACGTCAGCCCAGCGAAAATCGGGCGGCGTCTGCTGGACAGTCTGGCAATCCTTCGGTCGAACATCCTGGGCGTTCGGATCGCTGACCACCATCCAGTCGGCGACAGTGGTCGGCACACAAGTTTGTGCCATGGCACTGGCCGGCAGACCGAGCATCAGACCGAGTTGCAGGCAGGCGCAGCCGACCACCGTGAGCACAGCGCGGCGGGCAGCGAGCCAATGCCGGTTCTGCAAAATGCCGGGGTCGTCCGGAATGGCGCTACGGCTGCCCCGGGATGGGCTTGACTGGCCGCGCGCGGCGGCGGCCGAGACGGGATTGCGTTTGATGTTCACGATGATCTCCAATTTTGTGGTCATGCGGATCGCTTTGAAGCGCGTCAAGGCCAGGCCCGAAACTTTGCAAAGGGCACGCGTCGCAATGCCTTCAATGACTCTGACCTGATCGATTCAATACCCCCTCCGGCAAATCTGATGTGGTGTGCTCATGGTCCACTCGGACCATGAGCACACTTCGTTATGCTCGGGACGGGAACGGCAGGACCATGTCCGAGAGGCGCCGATCTCGGGATCAAGGCGGGCTGAATTCAGTCGTCACCTGAATCGGGTATTTGGCAAAAGCGCTTGCAGGGGCAGCACGCCGGCGCCCTGCGCTCGAAGCCAGACGTTTTCAGACGCCTTCAGTGAGTATGACGTTCACTTCGGCACAGGATTGGCGGAGTTCCTTCCACGGACGATAGTCATCCGAGTGGTACCAATCCTTGAATGCTTCGATACCGGGAAACTCGTGGATTACGAGCAGATTGCTGTCCCCGCGGCCTTCAAGGACGGTGCCTGCCGCGCCCTTGACGAGGAACTTTCCACCGAATTTTTCGATGGATGCGACGTGACCGGTAACGTACGCGTTGAACTTTTCGCGATCATGGATCTTGAGAATATTGACGATGCAATAGGCCTTCTTCATCTCTGCTCAGCCAACCAAGACAGATCAGATGATAAATCAGCGACGGAAACGATGCGCGCCAGGACGACTCGCGACAAAGGGACTTCCTTTGGTCGCCCCACAGGGACTTCCTTTGGTCGTCGCCCCGGCGAAGGCCGGGGTCCAGTTCGTTTGACTGATTTTCTTCAACGAGATCGAAGCGATGTCCTGGATTCCGGCCTGCGCCGGAATGACGGTCCAGCTCGTGCTCTATGCGTCTCTGCAGCGCCAACTCACACTTCGTCTTCAGGCTCGCCAGCACCGTAGCGCAAACTTCGCCACGCCTGGTAGAGATCCCAGGCCTGCTGCAGGTTCAGCCAGAACTCCGGCCCGGTGCGGAAATAGCCGCCGAGGCGAATGGCGGTATCGGGCGTGATGGCGCGATGGCCGCGGATCAGTTCATTGACGCGCCGCCGCGACACGCCGAGGCCCTGGGCGAGCGTCTCCTGCGATATCTTCAGCGGCTTGAGAAAGCGCGACTCCAGGAAGGCGCCCGGATGCTGCGGTGTCCGGCGACGTTGCGAAAACAGCCGCGGGTTCGTTGAACCGGAGGCTGACTTCACTGGCTGCGGAATGGCGGCCATCAGGAGTTGCGGCACATTGTTACCGCTGTTCCGTTAGCCCCGAGTTAGTCCCTGAAAGTGCGGATGCCGCTGATCATGGTGCTGATCATGGTCTGCCGCGACA
>CAISUK010000592.1 GCA_903888645.1 uncultured Pseudomonadota bacterium
GGATACGTTCATTCTGTTCCTGAACTTCGCTCAGACACGTCTGGGCCGATCACCCGTAGCGATGACGATGACTGACATCACCCCCGAACTGATCTTGGCATTCCTCGACCACTTGGAGCAAGAGCGCCATAACGCGGTGCGCAGCCGCAATGCACGACTGGCCGCCCATAATGCATTGGTGAAAGCATCATGCCTGACTTTAAGCCGTTCAGTGGCGCGCAAGTGCATCTCCTTGGGATTGCCGCCTTCCGGGTTTGCTGGAGGTTCATGACGATCATTACATAAGCCCATCTGGCTCGGATCACTTTGGCGAAGGCTTGCGTCATGCGACCACACTGGTCGGCAACTGCCCGACGACCCGCTGGACGACGCTGGTTACGGTCGCCGGCTTCATGCCCGAGGTGCTGTAGGCGCGGCGATAGGCTGCGGAGGCGTTTGCATCGTAATCGCTCCATTACCTCCGCGACGCCAATGCAATGTTGGCTGACGCACAGACGGCGAATGCGCTGTCGTGCACCGTGACGCCTGGTCTTGATACGCAATGACAGTCACACGGCTATTTCATTTGATTGCCTTGCCCTTGAGACCGGACCGGTACTGAGCGAAGTTGCAACCCGCCAAGCGGAACGGCCTACGCTGCCAGCAACCGGACAATCTACCGACGAAAAGGTGCAAATCATGCTCTATACGCTTGCGGTCGTTCTGCTCGTATTGTGGGTTCTCGGACTCATCAGTTCTTATACGCTGGGCGGATTCATCCATATCCTCCTGGTTGTGGCCCTTGTCATGATTCTGGTCAACATCATCAGCGGGCGCCGCGCTTTATGAGTCGGCGTCAATCCCTGCATTAAATTCCCCGGTCGCTGGCCTGGCTGGCAGCATTTTTGTGTATCGCCATTGCCGGGCCTGGACCTGCTTATGCCGAGGACCAGGAAAGCGCTTCTGAAACGAAGCGAATTCAATCCCTGCTGGTGGTTATGAATGGCGAACTGAAGGCGGACCTTGATCAGATTCTGTTGCTGCAAGAGGCGCTCAAGGCCAACGCCCGCGCATCGCTGGAAGCACAAGGTCGCTCACCGGATGCGCTGATGGTCGACGATATGGCTGCCGCACAGCGACGGGCGATTCAGCGCGAAGCCGCACTCAGCATCCGATTTGACGCAATACTGGCGAGAAGCGCTGCACTCGATGCAAAGAAACAGCCGCTATTGGAGCGCCTGCGCGAACTGGCAACGCTCTCGTCAGCCCCGGTAGCAAGAGTCGACGAAGCAGCAAAGCAAAGTGAGTAAGGATTTCTGGCTGGGCAATACAGGTTTGCTGGTGCTGAGGCGAATCGCTACTGAGGTGCGAACTCGCGCAGGGTTGTCGCACTGAGATGGCCGTCGTGCAAAGCGCTGGCAATCAGGGCGCCCGATGCGCCATGGTGCGCCAGCGTGCGCAAGTCAGCGGCATCGCGAACGCCGCCGCCGGCGAAGAAGGCGATGTCGGTCCTTCCGGCTGAGTGCGCTAGCGCAACCAGGCGATCGAGGCACGCCAATGCCGGGCCGCCGCCAACGCCGACGGCTGAGAGTTCCATGACAATGACACGGCTTGGCCACTGTGCTGCGCAGGCATCCAGACCCGTCGGCCCGAGAAACTCCCCGGCACGATAATCGATCGAGAAAACCCAGGATGCTGCCCCGGGCAAGTAGCCGAGCGTGCGCAACGAGTCGCCGTCAGCAAGGCTTTCGGCCCCGACCACCGTTACGACGTCTATGCCATATTCCCGCGCTTGATCGGCCAGCAATTGCAACCAATTTGCGGGGCCGGCATCGAGCCACAATTCCCTGACGGCGTGGCGGCTGGCTTCGGCGCAAATTGCTGCCAGAATTGCTCGGTGCCGATCGCTACCGCCTTGCGTAATGGCGTCGAGATCGGCAATGTACAATGCCGGAAACGAGCCTAGATCAAGCAGTGCGCGTGTTACTGCGAGCGGTTCGGCGGTTGCCGTCAGCGGCGAAGATATCGCTCGATAGCGCCAGCGTTCGCCAGCGACGGCGCGAACGACCTGGCCATCGAACAGATCAATTACGGGAAGAACCTGCATTTGAATGTCATCCTTGCTGCGCTGAAACTGACCGACAACGATCAAGCATGATAACCGTGCTTGTCTATGAGTTTGCGAGTGGCGGTGGCTTCGGTACGACAGCACCAGCGGGAATTCTTGGTGAAGGTCGAGCAATGCGCGATGCGGTATGTCGCGACCTTGCCGCAGTGGGTGAAATCGAAGTATTTGCCGCTACGGCAAACGATGAATCGGTTCCCTCTTGCGCCCGGAGCGTTGCGCCGCGCAGCGACGAATCTGCCGCCGTTTTTTTGCGCCGCGTTGCCATTGGCATGGATGCTGTCTGCCTGATTGCTCCCGAGTCCGATGGCATTTCCCTTGAGCTGACGTGCCTGCTCGAAGGTATCGATGCAAATATCATTGGTTGTGGCAGTGTCGCGATCGCCTTGGCATCAAGCAAGTCGCGGACGCTGGCACGGCTCGCCGCGGCTGGTCTTGATTGCGTGCCGAGCTGGCCGCTGGCGACGGCGCCGCTGACGCTCCATGAGACCTGGGTGGTCAAGCCGGATCGCGGTTGCGGCTGCGAAGGCATCCGGCGATTGGGGCGCCGCGACACTGAGTCTCTGCGACCAGATGACGATGAGACGATGATCGTGCAGCCTTGGCTGGACGGCGAGGCAATGAGTTTGTCACTGCTGGTGAATCGACACAATGACGTCGAGATTGTCTCGGTCAATCGTCAGCATATTGACGTGGCGGAGCAGGGCGCTTTATCACTTGCCGGGATCACCCGTGGCGTTACTGTCGATGCATCGACAAGAACCCGGCTGCAGCAGTTGGCCGCTGGCATCGTGGCGTCGATCGAGGGATTGCGCGGTTTCGTTGGTGTCGATTTTATTTTGGACAGGCGCGGCACGCCGGTGGTGCTGGAGGTGAATCCGCGCCTGACCACTGCCTATGTCGGTCTATCGGAACTGCTCGGGCGCAATCTGGCTGGAGACATTCTGCGGGCCACACTTCCGGAGCATCAAGCGCATGTCTGAGCGCCAACACTTACTCGGCTGGGATATTGGCGGCGCCCATGTCAAGGCGGCGCTACTCAACCCGCTCGGCCAATTGCAGCAAGTGGTGCAGCTGCCTTGCCCGCTCTGGCAGGGCATGGATCGCCTGCAGAGCGCCTGTGATGCGATTCTTGACGGGTTGCCGGATGGACCGGTCCGTCATGCGATCACCATGACCGGCGAGATGGCCGATCTTTATCCGGATCGCGCCAGCGGCGTCGCTGCCATCGTTGCGCTTTTCGCGGAGACGCTGAAGCGGCGACGGAGTCAGGATTCACTTCGTTTCTATGCGGGTGCGTCCGGCTTCATTGACACCACGCAGAGCAGCTGTCATGCAGCGCAGATTGCTTCGGCGAACTGGTTGGCAACAGCCAGCTGCCTCGCCCGGGTTAATGACGAAGGCATACTAGTGGATATCGGCAGCACGACGACCGATCTGATTGCCTTCGCCTGCGGCAAGGTCTGCGGCGCCGCCGCCAGCGATGCCGATCGACTAGGCAGCGGCGAGCTCATCTATGCCGGCGTCGTCAGGACGCCACTGATGGCGATGGCCGGGCGGGTGCCATTTTCGGGTGCCTGGCGCACGACAATGAACGAACATTTTGCCACCAGTGCCGACCTGTTCCGCGTTCTCGGCGAACTCGACGAAGGCACCGATGCATGGCCCGCCGCCGACAATGGGCCGAAAACCTTCGATGGCAGCGCTCGCCGGCTGCTACGCATGGTCGGCGAAGATTTATCCAGTGCCACGCAATACCCTGCGCGGCAATTGGCATCGTGGTATCGCGCCCGCTTGTTGCAAACATTGGAAGAGGCACTGGCGCTGTTGTTGTCGCGCGGCAATGTTTCGGCAGCGGCGCCGCTGATAGGCGTCGGCATCGGGCGCTTCCTGGCCGCCGATCTGGCCGCGCGCTTGCGCCGTCCGTGGCTAGCTGGCGACGAACTGCTTTGTCCGGAAGTGCATGACTCCGAGCTGCGCGGCTGGGCGGTGCACTGCGCCCCTTGCGTCGCAGTGGCGCGGCTGGCGATGACCGACTGGCTACGATGACCGCTGGCATCAATGCCACCATTGGCAATCCGATTGTCATCAAGCTGGGTGGTAGCCTGGCAAGCTCGTCGTTCCAACTTACGACGTTCATGCAGGATATCGCAGCGGCGGCGGCGCGCGGTGTTGCGATTGTCATCGTTCCCGGCGGCGGGAGCTTCGCCGATGCGGTGCGGCAAGCACAACAGACCGGCGGATTCGATGACGCTACGGCCCATGACATGGCGCTGCTGGCGATGGCACAGAGCGGCTATCTGCTCGCCTCACTTTCGCCGCGCACCGCCCGCCTTGCCCGGGGTTGGCCGGAGGTGGTTGCCTTGCTTGCCGAACGCCCGGGCGCTCCGCTGATCTGGCAACCCGATCCGCGCTGCGACGCCCTTGAAATCGAGCACAGTTGGCGTGTGACTTCGGACGCATTGGCGCTATGGCTGGCGAGCCGGCTTGGCGCCCGCCGCGTGATTTTGGTCAAAAGCTGTGCCGCACCACCAGCAAATGAGTTGACGAATCTGGCGAAACTGGCGCGCTTGGGTATCGTCGATGCCGCCTATCCGTGCCTGGCGGCCGGGGCCAGCAATGTCGCAACGACTTTGATTTATGCCGGACAGAGTGTCGAGTGGAATTCCGCCCTGGCCGCAAGCAGTTGATCGCGCACGTTCGAGAAACACCGTTCATCCAGCGCATCGGTGCGCGATCCGGCGCAGAGCGCGCCGCGAAAGCCAAGAACATCAGCCCCGGTAGCGAGCAGCGGCACGATGTGTTCTTGACCGAGACATCCGGCCAGACCGGCGAAACCACCGTGGGCATGGACGGCGGACACAAAGCGCGCTAGATCAGCGACCGGGAAAACGTCCGCGAGAGAGCGCCGCGGCGTACCCTTGGTTGCCGTGTCCATCATGACACCGGCAATTCCTCGGACCTGCAGCGCGGCAATTGCCAGCTGGATCGCCGCGTCGATGTCAGTCAGACGATCGGCCAGCAGCAGCGCCACCAACTTGGCGCGACGCGGCGATTTTGTGTCCTGCAATTGCAAGCGTCGATCGAGTTCGGCAAACACGCTGCGGGCACTTTCAGTGCTGGCGTAAACGCCAAACTTGACGATGTCGACGCCGCTGGATTCGGTCTGCGCGATGGCAGCGGCAAGGATCGCCGCGTCGAACGGCAGATCGCCGACGGTGGCTGACACCAATGACCGCAGAGCGGGACGCCGGTTTCCAAGAGCCGTCATAATTCGCAATTGCTCTGCTGACGGCACCGCGCCGAGCGCGCCTTGTCGCGGCTCTTTGAGGTCGATCAGTTCGGCACCGAGCCGGGCGGCAAGTTCGGCTTCGGCGACGTTGCGCACGCTGGCCAGAAAACGCGGCTTGAGCCCGGCGATCATTTCGCCTCGCCCCGGCGTGCCGCGATCGCCGCGCACAACCAATTCCAGGCTTCCCATTCCTCGTCGCCGGCCGTCTTTTCGATGGCGATGCGCAGATAGTCGAGTTCACGGTCGATTTTTTCCGCGGACAGCATGTGCAGCCGGCTGACCAGAATCGCCGTTTCGATGATCGCCGCCTTGGCGCGGTTGTAGCCGGGCCATGGGGTATGAGCGACTTCATGCACCACGCGTAGGTAAAACCGCGGGCGCTGCGCATCGTCATCGACATGCTCGAGTTCCACTTCGACATGCGTCAGCGCGGCGGCCAGACGGGTGCAGGGAATCCGTTCGGCGGGCAACAGCGGCCAATCGCGGCGCCCGGTCAAGCAGCCGGCAATGATGCGAACGTCATCGACATGATTGAGGCTGGCGTAGCGTCCATGGCTTAAATTTTCCAGTGTGGTCGACGGCCGGAACGGCTGCAGCAGAACGCCCCGACTGCCATCGGCCAATGTCGTCAGCTGCGCACCCATCGGCGCAATATGGGCGATGCCCTGGTCATTGTTTGTGACGACCAGCGTCTCGCGAATCATTGGCATTGTTCACCATCCTCTGTGCCTGGCTGACCCCGAGCATCGGCGATCTGCCAATCGAGTGCGTTGTCCTGAGCGTAACGCTTGCCCAGCCGCCAGGCGATCTGAGCCCGGGCCAACTCGACACCCATGTAGAAGGCATGCGAAGCATCGCCATCGAGTTTCAGATTCGGGAATATGCTAAATGGATTGACGTCGCTCCAGAAACCGTCGCGGTTATAGACATGGATGCCCTCGCCGGTGACCTGTACGCGGAAATTGGGGTCGCGCACCTTGGCGGCGACGGCATGTATGTCATCCAGATTTTGCGGAAACGGTTTCTTGTCGTGGGTGGTAACCAGTGCGGCGGTGTAACCGCGCGGCAGTGCGCCGTCGGCCTTGGCGGCAAACATCAAACGGCGGGCGATATCCGCCTCGGCCACGGCGCGGCGGGCATGCGGACTCACCGCCGTGGTCAAGACGGCATTGATGTTCAGCTCGGAAATGATGCCGAAAAGCACGGCATTGATGCCGGTTGTATCGGCATCGGTCAACTCGGTGACGTTGCCGATGCCCATCAGAATTTGCACGTCCGGAAACTCGCGACGGAGCCGCTGGTAGCGCAACAGCGAATTGGTAAAACCGAAATGAATTGGCTCGAGAATCGGGTCGGCGTAGAAGGGGCGGCCGCGTGCCTGGAGCGCTCGCATCGCCCGCACCAGCGAGGCAAAGGAGCCGCGCCGTGATGGGATGAGAACAGGCATGGCGGGTCCGTCATCGAGCAGGTGCAGGGTGTGCTCGGACAACGACAGGACATGGTCGGCGCCGCTGCGAATGGCCAGGCGCAGATCAGTTTCGGCGAGCGAATCGACGCTGACGACATAGCCTGCTCGCTTCAATTCGACGACCGTTTCGCCGAGATGGGGAAACGGCGTTTCCGGCAGGCAACCGATGTCAATGACATCGGCGCCATCCGCCGCCAATTGCCGAGCCCGAGCGACGATCGCATCAATCGACAATTGCGGTGCGTCGACGATTTCAGCGAAGATTTTAACCGAGTGGCGCGACAGATCGGCCCGCCGTGCGCTGCTGCCGAACCATTCCGGCAGATCGGCCAGTTCGTCCGGGCCACGCTCGAAGACAATACCCATTTCCGCGCTCAGCGCGTTGAGGTCGCCACGACAACGGCCCGGCACCATGACCCGGTCGATGCCCTGGGGCAGCGTCAGGCGGCGGGCAATCATTGTCGTCGTCATCAGGCCGGCGACCTGCAAGCCGAGTTCGCGCACTTGATAGTCGAACCGCCCCGGCGCGATGCCAGCAAGAATCGCCTTCAGTGCCGGCTCGGCCAGGCGGCCGGTCAGGAAGAGAATGCGTGGGAGGACAGGTTCAGGCATGCGTTGCGGCTTTCCAGCGCGGCGACCAATTCCTTGGGGTCGGCGACGACCTGGGTATATTCGAATTCGCGAAGCCGCGCGGTGTTCTCCAGGTCGATGCGTCGTGGGTAGAGTATCACCCGCTTGTTGGGCGCATCGGTGACCACCACCGGTTCGGTGTCGCAGGCAAAGACGA
>CAISUK010000593.1 GCA_903888645.1 uncultured Pseudomonadota bacterium
CGAGAAGGTCATGATTGCTCAGTTGTCGGCTATTCTCATTGCGGCACAAGTGAAAACAGTCCAGATGTAAACATAAACTCAAAATGGCTGTAAGATACTGTTCCGTATTGCTAAAGGAGAGACCATGAGTACCTACCGTGACGTCAAGGCACAAATCAACAAACTAGAGAAGCAGGCCGCCGATCTCCTGAAGAAGGAAGTGGCAGAATTCGTATCAAAAGCCCGAAGTCTGATTCTGGAGTACGGCCTAACGGCAGCAGATCTTGGCTTGACAGGGAAACCGGCGAAGTCAACCGCCAAGTTGAAAAAGACCAAGGTCGCCGTGAAGCGTGTCGGTGTTCCGAAATATCGCGACCCCGCTTCTGGAAAAACCTGGACGGGAAAAGGCAAGGCACCAGGTTGGATTAATGAAGGTCTTGCGCGAGGTCAATCCAAGGATGATTTTCTGATTGGCAAGAAATCTTCGGCAAAGACGGTCGCAGTCAAGAAAGTTGCCAAGGTAGCCAAGCCCGCCAAGGCAGCCAAAGTGACCAAGGTTAGCAAGGCAGTCAAAGCCCCCGCACCTGCCAAGAAACCTGCAGCCAAGAAGACGGGCGTTGCCGCAAACCCCGTAAAAAAAATACGCAAGCCACGCGCCAACAAGCCTAAAGCAGCTACCGCACCGGCCAAGGACGAAGCTACTTCTGCCTGAATCGGGTAATGACGCCAGAGGATCTGGAAAGGCTAGTCACGAGGGAGATGCCCTTCGGCAAACACAAGGGTCGATTGATCGCCGATCTGCCGGGCAATTATTTGAACTGGTTTGCCCGCGAGGGCTTTCCGCCCGGTGAGATCGGACGTTTGCTGGCACTCATGCAGGAAATCGATCACAACGGTTTGACTGGCATTTTGACCCCGCTCCGAAGTCGAGACAGATCGTGATCGGTGCATGAAATGGAAGTTGGCGCGCAGTGAGTACGGCACGACGCATCGTCGCTATCACGGGAGTCACCCGTGGCCTCGGACACGCCATGCTTGTTGAGTTGGTCAAGTCCGGACATGTCGTCGCAGGTTGTGGCCGCAATGCCGCGCAGATCCAATCCTTGCAGTTGGAATACCCCGCCCCGCACCAGTTCGCCGCAGTTGACGCGAGCAGTGAAGTGCAAGTCGCGCAATGGGCAGATCAGGTTCTCAAGGGCGTCGGCACACCCGATCTCCTGATCAACAATGCTGCATTGATGAACACGCCAGCGCCACTCTGGGATATTCCCGCAGATGAATTCGACGCCCTGATGAGCGTCAATGTCAGCGGAGTAGCCAATGTGATCCGGCATTTCGTCCCGGCCATGATTAGGGCGGGGCGCGGCGTCATCGTCAATTTCAGTTCGGGTTGGGGTCGCAGCACCTCGGCAGGAGTGGCGGGGTACTGCGCCAGCAAATGGGCTATCGAGGGACTGACCAAATCGCTCGCACAGGATCTACCGACGGGCATTGCAGCCATTCCCCTCAGTCCCGGCATCATCGATACCGATATGCTGCGGACAGCCTTTGGCGGTGATGCCGGGCTCCACGAACCGGCGGCACGTTGGGCCGCTCGCGCCGTGCCGCAAATACTCAGGCTCGGGACCAAGGATTCCGGAAAGTCCATCAGCATCGAATGAGGCTAATGGTTCTGCTAGACCGATCGCTTGGAGTGCATTGCCTGGAGCACCGAGCAGCATCTCGAAAGCAGTGGCATACTTCACATTTTATAGGGAATTCCGATCATGGCAAGAGCAAAGGCTGTAGCGAAATCCGCCCAATCCAGGAAGGCTGCGACCGCAACGACGAAGCCCGTCACGAAGACCAAAGTGTCGGAACAGGCTGATGTGGTTTTCCTCAACGTCGCCCTCGACAGCCGCGTACGGGCCGGGCTCAACAAGCTTGTCGATGTCATGGACGTGCGCAGCCAGCGTCTGGTACTAGAGCAACTCCTCACTGATGAACTGCGTCGCCGCAACTTGAGATTGCCGCGTGCCGCTTAGCATTCTGCGAAAGCAGACTTGGACAGCCCCGATAATCTCAGGCATGTGGCGTAGGCGAGCAGAGCACCCGTGACATCGATATGGCATATTTACCTGCTTGAATGTGCCGATGGCTCTCTGTACACCGGGATCGCCACCGACGTCGAGCGGAGGTTTGCC
>CAISUK010000594.1 GCA_903888645.1 uncultured Pseudomonadota bacterium
ACCTGAACCTGCGTGGCGAGGTGCTGCCTTTCATCCGCTTGCGGCAACTGTTCGTCGTCGATGGCGAGGCGCCGTAGCGGGAGAACGTCGTCGTCGTCCGTTCCGCCCATCAGACGGCCGGCATCGTCGTCGATCATTTGCTGGGTGAATTCCAGACGGTGATCAAGCCGCTCGGCACGCTGTTTCGCAACCTGCGCGGCATCTCCGGCTCGACCATCCTCGGTTCCGGCGATGTGGCGCTGATTCTCGATGTGCCGACGCTGACGGCGTTGGCGGGGCGCAAGGAAAGTGAGTCGTTTGCAGCTTCGGCAGTCAGGCATTGAGAAGCTGAAGTTTTTTGTTCTTTAAGAGAGGAAGACAAAATGTTCAAGAATCTGAAAATCGGCGTTCGCCTCGGAGTGGGCTTCGGCCTGGTCCTCTTGTTATTGGCGATCATTTCCACCGTCTCCATCTTGCGCATCGCCGAATTGAATAAAGGTATCGAAGACGTCGTTCAGGGTGCACTGCCCAAGACCGTGATGGCCGGCAACTTGGTCGATAATGCCCATGTCGTTGGGCGTGCGGTCCGTAACATGATATTGACCAACGACAAGAAAGTCGAAAAAGAGCAACTCGAGTTCATCGCCAAGGCGCGCAAGGAAAACACCGAGATTTACGACAAGCTCAAGACAGCTGTTACCAGCGAGAAGGGTAAGGAGCTACTCGGTAAAGTGCTTGAGGAACGCGGCAAGTTCAACGAAGCCACGGACAAGACGATCGCCTTTGCCGACAGCTCTTCGCCGCAACACAGCCAGGAAAAGGCCGTCGAGTATTTGTTTGCTGAATACCGGGGTATTACCAATGCCTACATCGAGGGCCTCAACGCCTTTTCCGATTCCCAGGATGAGTTGGCGAAGAAGACCGGCGAGGCAGCCGCCGATGCGGCAGCTGCGGCCAGAACGCTGGTTCTAGCGCTGGCGATCACCGCCATCATTATCGCCACCTTGTTTGCCTGGTGGATCACCCGTAGCATCGTGCGGCCGATCAACGAAGCGGTTGCTGCGGCGAACAGCCTTGCCGAAGGCGATCTGACGGCCAGAATCGAGGTCGACTCGAAAGACGAGACCGGCCAGCTGAAACTGGCGATGAAGAACATGGTGGAGAAACTGGCGCACATCATCGGCGAAGTCCGCGGTGCTGCCGATTCCCTGTCGAGCGCCGCCGAGCAGGTATCGGCGACTGCCCAGTCGCTGTCGCAGTCATCGAGCGAACAAGCCGCTTCGGTCGAAGAGACTTCCGCCAGCGTCGAACAGATGACCGCCTCGATCACGCAGAACACCGAAAACTCCAAGGTCACCGACAGCATGGCCACCAAGTCCTCCGAAGAAGCCACGGAAGGCGGCGAGGCGGTCAAGGAAACCGTGCAGGCCATGAAACAGATCGCCGGCAAGATCGGCATCATCGACGACATCGCCTACCAGACCAACCTGCTGGCCTTGAACGCCGCGATTGAAGCGGCGCGGGCCGGCGAGCACGGCAAGGGCTTCGCGGTGGTCGCCGCCGAAGTACGCAAGCTGGCCGAGCGCAGTCAGGTGGCGGCACAGGAAATCGGCGAGTTGGCTTCGAGCAGCGTCGGCATGGCGGAAAAGGCCGGAAAGCTGCTTGACGAGATGGTGCCCTCGATCAAGAAGACCTCGGATCTGGTCCAGGAAATTGCGGCAGCCTCCGAAGAGCAGTCCTCCGGCGTATCGCAGATCAACGCCGCCATGGGTCAGCTCAACAAAGCCACGCAACAGAACGCCTCGGCCTCCGAGGAACTGGCGGCAACCGCCGAAGAGATGGGCGGCCAGGCCGGCCAGTTGCAGGAACTGATGGCCTTCTTCCAGATTGGCGACCAAGGTGGTGGCGGGCGAAGTGCCTCCCGCAGCGCGCGACCGGTAGCTAAAGCGACGAAATCAGGGGGGCGCAAGGCGGCGCCACCGAGCCGGGTTGCCGAGGCCGAGGTCGGCGACTTCGAGCGCTTCTGAAGCGGAGGCCGCCATGGGCGAAATAATCAACCAGGACAAGGCTCGCTCCCTCAATCGGAGCGAGCCGAAGGCGGTCGCCTTGATCGAGGCGCCGCAGCAATATCTGACCTTCCTGCTGGGCGGCGAGATGTTCGCGCTGGCCATTCTCAACGTCAAGGAGATCATCGAATACGGAAACATCACCGAGATCCCGATGTTGCCGGGCTACATTCGTGGCGTCATCAACCTGCGCGGCGCGGTGGTGCCGGTAATCGATCTGTCGGCCCGCTTCGGCGGCCAGCAGACCGCCGTATCGCGACGCACCTGCATTGTTATCGTCGAGATGAAGGGTGGCGAGCAGGGCGATGAGCGCCACGATATCGGCATCATGGTTGACGCGGTCTCGGAGGTGCTGGAAATTCCCAAGAGCGAGATCGAGGCGCCGCCGTCATTCGGCGCGAAAATACGTGTCGATTTCATCGAAGGCATGGGCAAGGTGTCAGGGAAGTTCGTGATCATCCTCAATATGGATCGCGTTCTTTCCATCGAGGAACTTGCCCAGTTGGGACACGCGACTGGCGCCGGATTAACCGGTGCAGCCCCTGATAATTTACATTGAGTCGGCTTCGCTCCGGACGCGCCGTCGCGGCGCCTCCGGGCCCTGCCGTCCCCAGGTTTGATGTGATGAACTCAAAAACGCATTTGGCTCTGCTGATGCTCGCCCTGCTGGGGCAACTGGCGGTTCATTCGGCTGCCGAGGCGGCTGAATCAGTGGCGGACACACCCGCTGGTGCCAGCCAGAAAGTACCCGACGAACCGCAGAAACCGCCGGTGGAAGTGAATTTTGGTGCCGACCTGGACCTCTTGCGCAACGTCAGTGGTGGCATGTCCCGTGGCGGCAGGCCGATCGTCCATCTGGAATTGGATATCGGCGTCGACCTCGATGCGACGCTTGGCTGGCCGGGCAGCAGCGCTCTTTTCAGCCTGCTTTACGATGGTGGTGGCCGCATCAACACGGAGCGGGTGGGTAGCCAGTTGGGCGTTTCCAACATCGAAGTGCCTGTCAGCACTTTTCGCATCTACCAGGCATCGCTGCAGAAAGAATTTGCCGATGGCCGTGCCTCGCTGCTCTTCGGGCTTTATCCGATCGACACGGAGTTTCAGGTGATGGATGCGGCGGCCTTGTTCCTGCAGCCGCAGTATGGTGTGACCGCCGAATTGGGGTTGACCCGCGGACCGTCGATTTTTAATAGCACGGCGGTAGGGGTGCGCGCGAAATTGCTCAGCGAAGATCGGTCTGCCTACGCGCTTGGCGCTGTTCTCGACGGTCTGCCCGGCGATCCGAACAACCCCAAAGGTACGCATATCAAGTTTGGCAAGGGCGACGGCATCATGTCGATTGCCGAAATCGGCATCAAGCCAGCCCATGGCACGCCTTGGGCTGAGTCGCCGGCAGCCGCCGCGAATCAGGCGAAGGCAGACGGATCTGGCGCCGCCGCGGATGCCATCGAAAAGTACGCGCTAGGCTATTGGCGTTATTCGGCGCGCGTCGATGATTTGATCGAGGTCGCCCTTGATGGCGCGCCGATCAAGCAACGCAGTTCGGGCTGGTATGCCCAAGCCGAACGAACGCTGTACCGGAGTGCCGGCGCCGATTGGGCCGGGTTTATTCGCTTCAGCGGCACGGACGGAGATTCGAAGCCGCTCAAGAGCGCCTTCAATATCGGTCTGAGCGGCCAGGGAATCATCCCCGGCAGAGCCGAAGATACTTGCGGTATCGCTTATAGTCGGGCCACGCTGAGCGAGAAATATCGTGCAGCGCAGGCCCTTGCCGGCATCGCTACGACTTCTTATGAAAGTGCCTGGGAACTCACCTATCGCATTCCGCTGGGCAAGTCGCTGGCCATACAGCCGGATTTGCAGCGTATCGAGCACCCCGGCGGAGATCAATCCAGATCAGCCGCTATCATTGTTGGCACGCGGATTGAAATAACGTATTGAACTATCGGTCGGCGAGTTTGCCGGACCTGTTTGCCGATCCTATCTAATTCGCTAGACTGTCAAGAATTTAAGGTAAATATCTCGTATGGCTATCGACAATGTTGCCATTACCGACGCTGAGTTTGCCCGCTTTCAGGCACTGATTTACAAGATTGCCGGCATCAGCCTGAGCGACGCCAAGAAGGTGCTGTTGACCGGGCGACTGGGCAAGCGCCTCAAGCATTTCGACTTCGACACCTACACCGAGTATTACCGCCTGGTTTCCAGTGGCGCGGACGAGGGCGAGTTGCAGATGATGGTCGATTTATTGACCACCAACGAAACCTACTTCTTCCGCGAGGAGAAACACTTCGACTTTCTTTCCGAGAAGATTCTCGCCAAGCATCCGCCCGGCCAGCCTTTCAATATCTGGAGCGCAGCCTGTTCCAGCGGCGAGGAGGTATATACCCTGGCGATGGTCCTTGCCGAGAAGTTCGGCGTCAGCGGCAACTGGATGGTTACCGGCTCCGATATCAGTCAGCGAGTACTTGCTTCCTCGGCGCGCGGCCTCTATTCAGGTGAAAGAACCCGCGGTATTCCGCCAGAGTACTTGCGCAAGTACTGTCTGAAGGGTGTCCGCGCTCAGGAAGGCATGGTGTTGATCGATCAGCCCTTGCGCAAGCACACGCGTTTCATGCAGGTCAATCTGAATAACACGCTGCCCGAGACCGGTACCTTCGATGTGATTTTTCTGCGCAACGTCATGATCTATTTCGATGCCGGGACCAAGCGCGATGTGGTGGCGCGGTTGGTCCAGCGACTCAAGCCGGGTGGCCATTTCATCGTCGGCCATTCCGAATCGCTGACTGGCCTGACCGATACCCTGCGCGCCGTCCAGCCGACCATTTACTTGAAACCCTGATCGACGATGGACAAGATCAAGGTGCTCATTGTCGACGACTCCGCCGTCGTCCGCCAGGTCGCCAAGGCGGCGCTGGAAGCTGATGGCGGCATCGAAGTGATCGCCGCCGTTTCCGATCCGATGTTTGCCCTGGAGCGCATGAAGCTGAGTTGGCCGGATGTAATCGTCCTCGACATCGAAATGCCGCGCATGGATGGGCTGACCTTCCTGCGCAAGATCATGTCGGAGCGGCCGACCCCGGTGGTGGTCTGTTCGACGCTGGCCGAGCGCGGCGCCGAGGCGACGATG
>CAISUK010000595.1 GCA_903888645.1 uncultured Pseudomonadota bacterium
AAATCTGTTTTGGCCCACCGGAGCGATAATCACTCAGACTTGGGGCGGGATTTGCAGTTGCAAACCTCGCTTAGCCTACCTGATTTCGCCCCAGCGGGTCAAACGGAATTTATTCGCTCTTTTCTGAATCCCAGTCTTCAAACGAAGTGAAGGCTAGATCAGCGGTTGCGAAGTCGTCAGAGACCACAGCTGCGGTCTCTTGGGTTGACCAGATGCGGTTCGGGTAACGAGCCGCCTTGGCCTCTTCGGTTGCATTGACATCAACGTTGCGGTATTCGGCAAGGCCGGTACCAGCTGGAATCAACTTACCGATGATGACGTTCTCTTTTAGACCGACCAGTGGGTCTTCGCGACGGTCGAGAGCGGCCTGGGTAAGAACACGGGTGGTCTCTTGGAACGATGCTGCGGAGATGAAGGAGTCGGTTGACAGCGATGCCTTGGTGATACCGAGCAGCGTGTACTGGAACTCGGCACCACGCTTGCCCGCCGCCATCATCTTGTCATTTTCATCGAGAAGTTCGGCTCGCTCAACCTGCTCCTCACGGATGAAGTGTGTATCACCCGGGTCCGTAACGACGACTCGCCGCAACATCTGCCGAACGATCACCTCGATATGCTTGTCGTTGATCTTGACGCCTTGTAAACGATACACGTCCTGGACCTCGTCGATAATGTAGCGAGCGAGCTCCTCGACACCCTTGAGACGGAGGATATCGTGTGGATCGGCAGGCCCATCGACGATCACCTCGCCCTTGTTGACCACTTGACCATCGTGGGCCATGACGTGCTTATCTTTGGTGATCAAGTATTCGTGGGCGGTACCGTCAGGCTCGGTAATGATCAAGCGTTGCTTGCCTTTGGTGTCCTTGCCAAAGCTGACCGTGCCAGTCACTTCCGCCAAGGTGCCGGCGTCTTTCGGTGAGCGTGCCTCAAACAGTTCCGCCACGCGCGGCAGACCGCCTGTAATGTCACGAGTTTTCGACGATTCCTGTGGGATCCGGGCGATGATATCGCCCACGGCCACCAGTTGGCCGTCCTTGACGGTGATGATCGAACTGACGTGGAAGGTAATAGCCACAGAGTGTTCAGTGCCGGTGATCTTGATTTCCTGACCAGCCTCGTCGAGCAGCTTGACCTGCGGGCGCAAGCCTTTGGCCGTCGTCTTCGACCCGCGCTTCGGATCAATGACGACGAGTGTCGACAAGCCGGTTACGTCATCGATCTGCTTGGCAACGGTAACGCCTTCCTCGACATGCTCGAACTTCACCAGGCCGGCATATTCGGTAACGATTGGCCGGGTATGCGGATCCCAGGTGGCGAGCACCGCGCCTGCCTTGATTTGCAGGCCGTCGTCAGCGGAAAGGGTGGCCCCATAGGGAATCTTGTGGCGTTCGCGCTCACGGCCGTTGTCGTCCACCACGATGGCTTCGCCAGAGCGGGAGATAACGATCTTCTCGGCCTTCGGGTTGGTTACATAGCGCATCAGCGCGGTGAAGCGGACCGTGCCGGCACTCTTCGCTTCGACCTGACTCTGCGCGGCCGATCGAGAAGCAGCGCCGCCAACGTGGAAGGTGCGCATCGTGAGCTGCGTGCCGGGCTCGCCAATGGATTGGGCGGCAATCACGCCCACTGCCTCGCCAGCGTTTACGAGCGAACCACGGCCCAGGTCGCGGCCATAGCACCTGGCGCAAAGTCCATAGCGCGTTTCGCAATTTAGCGGTGTGCGGACGCGAACTTCGTCGATCCCTAGTGCCTCGATGTTGTCGACGGCATCTTCGTCGAGCAGCGTACCAGTCGGGTAAAGGACATCCTGATTGTCCGGGTCTACCACATCGGTTACGACGACGCGGCCGAGAATCCGCTCGCGCAGGGCCTCGACAACTTCACCACCCTCGACAAGCGCTTTCATGGCAAAGCCGGCGCTGGTGCCGCAGTCATCCTCGATGACAACCAGATCCTGTGTCACATCGACCAGACGGCGCGTCAGGTAACCCGAGTTGGCCGTCTTCAAGGCCGTATCGGCAAGGCCCTTACGCGCGCCGTGGGTGGAGATGAAGTACTGCAGAACGTTCAATCCTTCGCGGAAGTTCGATGTGATCGGCGTTTCGATAATCGATCCGTCTGGCTTCGCCATCAGGCCGCGCATGCCGGCCAGCTGACGAATCTGTGCTGCGGAGCCACGCGCTCCCGAGTCGGCCATCATGTAAATCGAGTTGAACGATTCCTGAGTGACTTCCTTGCCTTCGGTATTGATGACCTGCTGGGTCGCCAATTGCTTCATCATGGCCTTCGCCACTTCGTCGCCGGCGCGTCCCCAGATATCGACCACTTTGTTGTAGCGTTCACCAACGGTCACCAAGCCCGAGGTGTATTGCTTTTCTATTTCCTTGACTTCGGCTTCGGCGGCATCGATGAGTGCGTCCTTCTGCGGCGGCACCAACATGTCGTCTACGCAGATGGAAATCCCGGCGCGCGTCGCCAGAGTGAAGCCTGCCTGCATGAGTTTGTCGGCGAAAACCACCGTCTCCTTGAGCCCGCAGCGACGGAAACTCTCGTCGATCAGCTTGGAAATCTCCTTCTTCTTGAGCGGTTTGTCGATGACCTTGAAGGGCAAGCCCTTGGGCAATATCTCAGACAGCAAGGCGCGTCCCGCGGTGGTTGAATAGCGCGTGATCTTTTCGCGCCACTCGCCCTCGCCAACCGAATCCCACTCGACAATACGCACCGACACACGGGCATTGAGTTCGAGGTGATTGGAACCGACAGCGCGGGTAATTTCTGCGACATCCGTGAGCAACATACCAGTGCCCTTGGCTGCGGCGTTTTCGCGCGTCGCAAAATAAAGGCCCAGCACAACGTCCTGCGACGGCACGATGATCGGCTGGCCGTTCGCGGGCGACAATACGTTGTTCGACGCCAGCATCAGCGTGCGCGCTTCCATTTGAGCTTCCAGCGAAAGCGGGATGTGCACGGCCATCTGGTCGCCGTCGAAGTCGGCGTTGAAGGCGACGCACACGAGCGGGTGCAGTTGGATTGCCTTGCCCTCGATCAGCGTCGGCTCAAAGGCCTGGATGCCGAGGCGATGCAGCGTGGGAGCGCGGTTGAGCATAACCGGATGTTCACGGATCACTTCCTCGAGAATATCCCAGACGACTGCGGTTTCGCTTTCAACTTCCTTCTTGGCTGCCTTGATGGTACTGGCGATACCCATCTTTTCGAGTCGCTCGAAAATGAATGGCTTGAAGAGTTCCAGCGCCATCTTCTTCGGTAGGCCGCACTGGTGCAGCTTAAGTTGCGGGCCAACGACGATGACTGAACGACCCGAGTAATCGACGCGCTTGCCGAGCAGGTTCTGGCGGAAACGGCCGCCCTTCCCCTTGATCATGTCGGCCAGCGATTTCAACGGGCGCTTGTTGGCACCCGTCATCGCTTTGCCGCGACGACCATTGTCGAGCAACGAATCGACGGCTTCCTGAAGCATGCGCTTCTCATTGCGGACAATGATGTCCGGCGCCTTCAGTTCCAGCAAGCGCTTCAAACGGTTGTTCCGATTGATGACGCGACGGTAAAGGTCATTCAGGTCCGAAGTGGCAAAGCGACCACCATCCAGCGGTACCAACGGACGCAGGTCGGGCGGCAATACCGGCAAGACTTCCAGGATCATCCATTCCGGCTTGATACCGGAGTGTTGGAATCCTTCGAGAACTTTGAGCCGCTTGGCGATCTTCTTGATCTTCGCCTCGGAGCCGGTCGTCTCAAGTTCCTGGCGCAGCTTTTCAATTTCCGCGACGACGTCAAGGCTGCGCAGCATTTCGCGGACGCCCTCGGCGCCCATGATGGCAGTGAAATCGTCTCCGTATTCCTCGACCTTCGCCAGATAGTCGTCTTCAGTGAGCAAGCCACCGCGATTCAGCGGGGTCATGCCCGGATCGCAGACCACGTAGGCCTCAAAATAGAGCACGCGCTCGATGTCCCTCAGCGTCATATCCAGGACCATGCCCAAGCGGGACGGCAGGGACTTGAGGAACCAGATGTGCGCTACCGGGCTGGCCAGTTCGATATGCGCCATACGCTCGCGACGCACCTTCGATTGCGTCACTTCGACGCCGCATTTCTCGCAGATGACGCCACGATGCTTTAGGCGCTTGTACTTGCCGCACAAGCACTCGTAATCCTTGACCGGGCCAAAAATCTTGGCGCAGAAAAGGCCATCGCGCTCCGGTTTGAAGGTCCGGTAGTTGATGGTCTCCGGCTTTTTTACTTCGCCATAGGACCACGAACGAATTTTTTCCGGAGAAGCCAGACCGATAGTGATTGCGTCGAACTCTTCTTCCTGCGTTACCTGCTTAAACAGATCGAGCAGTGCTTTCATGTATTCACTCCTGCGAGGGGCGAGACAACTGATTCAAACTCATTCTGACCAGGGTGCAAGGCAAATTTGCAGAGCGAAATTCGTCTGCGATTCGCCATTGCGTCATGGGCGATCAACAATCAATAACGCTCCAGGTCGATGTCAATCGCCAGCGAGCGGATTTCCTTCACCAGCACGTTGAAGGACTCCGGCATGCCGGCGTCGATCTTGTGCTCGCCCTTGACGATGTTTTCGTACACCTTG
>CAISUK010000596.1 GCA_903888645.1 uncultured Pseudomonadota bacterium
CACAGAGGATGACGGGCTGGACGGCGAGTTTGGACATGGTGGTCATGCGCGGCTCCGATAAAGTTGGACGTTGGGCGTAAGCAAGCAGGCGATCGTTTTCAGCCTGGTAGCGGAGCTGCGAACCGACGCTCCGTGACAGCGGAATTGGCGGCCATGATCTTCAGGTTCGGCCAGCGCGCTCGTTCTTCTTGGGTCATGGCTCGGCCGGGGAGTGGCAGGAAACAAGGCGTTCGCTAAGTCAGCTTGAGATTCTAGCTTTACGCAAATTGCTTAGCAATGCGCCTGCTGGGCGAGTTGCACGGCGATGTGCCAGGGATCGCGTTCCCGGAGGGTAATTGGCTTGTGCAGAATTTGCCTGGGTGCATCGCGCTGGAAAGTTATCCACAGGAGCGTGATTTTTGTCACGGATCGGTTATACAGTCGACTTTTCTACTCGGGTATGGCTGCCCAGAAATTAGGCGCACCGATGAACCGCAACAGTGGCGCAATGTCCGTGACTTATTCCACAGAATTATCCACAATTTCCGTGGATAACCCCCCCGCAATTTGCACCTGAATAGTGCGTGCTGTGCGCCAAGTCACCGGGCTGGTCAACGGATACCCGATCAGTGCTTATGCCTTCAGCAATCTTTCCCTGCTGTGCGCCTTTTCTGCATACATCGCCCGATCCGCTTCGCGGAGGACATGGTCGGCATCGGCGTCGTCGCCGATGAACAACTTGACGCCGATACTGCACGAGCCCTGATGGCGGATAAAGCCCAGAAAGTAGGCAGCGCCCAGGGAAAGGCGAATTTTCTCCGCGACTGAGGCGGCATAGGCGGTCGCCTGGTCGAGATCTTCGCCCAGGCCTTCGAGCAGCACCACGAATTCATCGCCGCCAAGTCTGGATACCGAATCGACTTCGCGCACCACCTGCTGCAAACGCTGCGAAACCTCGATCAGCAGTTGGTCGCCGGCATCGTGACCGTGGCAGTCGTTCAGGGACTTGAAGTTATCCAGATCAATATAGAGAACCGCAAAATGGCTGTTCTGCCGCTTGCTGGCGTACATGGCCTGCTCGAGTCGATCCAGTAGCAGGCGTCGGTTGGGCAGATGGGTCAAGGGATCATGAAAGGCGAGCAGGCGCAAGGCCCGTTCCAGACGCTTGCGTTCGGTAATATCGCGAATGTTGCATTGGATTACCTTGACACCGTCGCAGTCGTAGGTATTGCTGACAAACTCGACAGCAATATGTTTGCCGGTATTGGTGATCAGCGGCAGATCCTCGTAGCGAACATAGCCAATGCTTTGCAGCTCTGCGAACATTTGCTTGCTTTGCGCCATGTCGGCAAACGGACCGACTTCCCAGATCTTCTTGCCGAGAAATTGATCGTGGGAATAGCCGAGCATCTCGATCAGGTACGGATTGACGTCCTCGATCTGCGCTGTCTCGGCATTGAGCAACAGTATTCCGTCCTGAGCCGTTTCAAAAAGACGCCGGTAGCGGCTTTCGGAAACCCGCAGGGCTTTGAGCGTGCGCTCGCCAAGCGGATCAGCGGAGTTCGACCCGGCTCCGAGGGCGCGACCCGGCAAGGTTGCGTTGAAATTCCACTGCAAATCAGATGTCATCGAAGATCCTGGCCCCGCAAAATTTCCGCTGTATTGGGGAATGCTGCCTCGACCACTACGCCGGGGCGACTGCGGTTGGCCATCTCGACACGACGCCAATACGACGAGGCCGAACGCACAATATTGGCGATGAGGCTGCCCGGTCAATAAGGGCATGCCCTTAGTCACATTGATGACGAACGGGAATCCTAATGACAATAGCAATTCCTGCTCAAGGCCGGATGTAGGCATAACCCTGCTGTTGCCGCTCGATCAGTTCGACCACACCGGCACCGACGTAGCCAATGCCGGGCAGCATCTCGTTGCGTGTCAGCTTCAAGGCCTTCATGGTGTTTTCGCAAGCGACAATGCGGATGCCGCTCGATAGCGCCGACTCGATGCGTTTGGCCACGGCCGAGTCGCTTTCCAGCATACCGATGCCGGGGCCATAGGCGACGATTTCGGCGACGAGTGCCACGCCCAATTCTTTCTGCGCGTTGGTTGCATTGTTCAGCACCAGGTTCCATTTGCCCGGATCGTTGTCGCTGACCTGGAATACCACCCTGGTTTGCGTTTTCTGCGCAGCTGCGCGGGTTTCTTGCGCCATCGCAGTCGTTAATTTAACGGCGGCGAACAGGGTCAATGCGGTACAGACTGCCAATCGAATGGTTTCGGCTTTCATGGAATCTCCTTTGGGGAATGGCGGATCGATGCGAGCTGCAGAAAAAGTGTACTCCACGCTGCCCGGACAAGGCATTCAACAGCAAAGGGCCGGGTTGTCTCGATGGTCATCGCGCCGCCGCTTGTTTTCCTGAGCTGCTGCTTGGGCGCACCGGTCTACGGTTGTGCGAACACGATTGCTCAGGCCTTTTTTGAGGCGGGATCCTTGAGCGTGACGACAACCTTTCTGCCAGTCG
>CAISUK010000597.1 GCA_903888645.1 uncultured Pseudomonadota bacterium
CGATCTCCCATTGTTCGTCGAGCGCATCCTCGATGGCGCGCTGCGCATCTGTGTTGGCTCCTGCAGCGATGAACGAACGGGCCGCTTCTAGCGCCAACTGCGGTTGATGGCGAGCCTCGCCAGGCAAGGATTGCCAGTGACGGCGTAGCGTCGGCGCATCCTGCGGCAAGCTGCGTAACCATTCACGATGGGCGCGCAGCTTGAGCGGTGCCGCCTGATCGGCGCTCAGGGCGCCATGTTTTTCCATTTGCCGGATCAGGCGCAGCGCGGCTGCCCAATCGCCAAGTGCCTGACGCACGCGCAGATCCAGACGTAGCGCGGCGATATGCCGGCCGCGGGTCGTGGCGAGGATGTCGAGCAGCGCGCCGGCGTCATCAAAGCGCCGCGCGTCGATGGCTATTTCGGCCTCGCTCATCAGCCGCGCCATGCGGATTTCATCATCGTGACTGACCGCCCGGGCTCGCCATTCCGCGCATTTGGCCTCGTCGCGCAGCGCACTGGCGGCGTGCATTGCCAGCAGTGCGGCAAGCCCCGGTGCATGTCCGGCCTCGTAGGCCAAGGCTGCGCTGCGCAGGGCGTGGCCGAAGCGGCCTTCGAACTGATAGCGGACCGCGTCGCGCAGCGCGTTTTCCGCCTTGTCACGGCGCCGGCGGGCACGAAACTCACGCACCGCAGCCGGCAAATGCAAGGTATGCATGACGACGCGCAAGAGCAGGTAAAGCACCAGGAATCCACTGACCAGAAGGGCGATCAGCAAATTGAACGACAGTTCGACACGCCACGGCGGCACCACCAATAGCGCATAGCCGTCGTTGTAGCCGACTGCCAAGGCAAGGCCGACGGCCAGAGCCGCCAGCGTCAGCAGCCAGATCAGTGCGCGCATTACTTGCCGGTTCCCCGGTCCGCCGGGTTCTTGTCGCGGGCCACTTTGAGATTGCGCAGTGCCGCCAGCGCCTCGCCGAGGGTCGGCACTTCCTGACCCACTTCGACCGTGGCGACGCTCTTCAGGGTGGCCGATGCCATTTGCACGGTACGGGCGCGATTGTCGAAGTAAACGTCGAGCCAGTCGCGGCATTGGCGCAGATCTTCACGGAAGCCCTTGCCATCGCGCAGCAGCAATGACAGGCGCGCATTGACCAGACGCAACTTGATATTCTCGCGCAGGAAGAAAGCCTGGCTTGGCGCCAACAAGGCCGGCGTGGGCTGGTCCATGCGCTCGACCCGGATCAACTGCTTCATTTCGGCCCAAAAATCTTCGCCGAGCGCCGCCCAGAAACCGACATCCGCCAGCGATTGCGACGCCTTCCGCAATGGCTCGACTTTGGGCCGCTGCTCATGGGCCAGCGGCATGGTATCGACGCTGGCGATGACGCTTTCCAGCTTCAGGGAAATGCCGGGCACGTCGGCCTGCGGCAGCGCTTTGAGCCGATCGATGTCATGACTCACCAGTTTGCGAATCGGCAGCAACTGCGCTTGCCCGGCACGCGCCAGACGGGCGTCGGCGCTTTGCAGCGCGATCAGCGCCGCCTCGACATTGCCGGCCACGGCGAGTTGTTGCGCGGCGAGCGTCAACGTCTCTTCGACTTCGGCGACCAGGCGCTCGTCGCGGCTCTTCGAGAGTTCCTGGTACATGGAGTCGAGGGCCATCTGCTGGCTCTGCGTCTCGGCCATTCTGGCGTCGAGCGCACCGACCTTGCCTGCCAGTGCCTGCAGCAGTTCCTGGTTTTGTTTCGAGACAGCGCGACCTTCCCTGGCCAGGCCGTCGCTCTGGCTGAGACGCTGCGCCAATTCCGCTTCGAGAGTGGCGATGCGGCTCCGCGTTTCCAGCCATTGCCAGCCCAGCAAAGCGAGGGCCATCACGGCGATCAGAACCGCCGGTCGCCGCAGGGCCGCCAGCACAGCCCAGCGAGACGGCGGTGTCGGTTTGGCGAGAAGTGCCGGCTGATCGGCTTCAGTCATGATGTTTGCCTACTTTGGCGAAATACGCGATCAACCCGTTCATCAGTCCATCGTCGGCAGCGCCCGTGAGCACCACGTTTTTCAGACCCAGCGCTACCGCCTGCTCGGCAATGCGCGAATGCGGCACGAACAGCGGCGTCTTGCGCAGCCATGCCTGGCCGAGCGGACCGATCATGTCAAACAGATTGCGCAGACCTTCGCTGCTGGTGATGGTGAAGGCATCCAGCGCTCCTGCCTCCCACAACTTCAACAGCGGAGCCGGATCGAGATCGGGCTTGCCGCGGCGGTAGCATTCGACGTACTCGACATTGGCGCCGCGCTCGATCAGGGTGTCGCCGAGCAGCTCGCGGCCGCCGTCGCCACGGAAAATCACCACGCGTTTTCCGCGCACTTCCTGCATTGCCGGCAATGCCAGCAGCGCTTCGGAATCGAACCGATCCTGCGGCGAAATGATGTCGGCAATATTGCCAACGGCATGGCTGGCCAGTGCATTCTCGCTGCTCTTGCCCATGGTCGCGACGCGCAACGAAAGCGGCCAGGCGCAGTGGCGGAGGATTTCGTCGAGCGCCTTGTGCACGGCATTGGGGCTGATGAACACGGCGATATCGAATTGCTCGAGGCGCAGCGCCACGTCAAGCAGCGGTTTGCGATCGGGAATGTCGACAATCGCCAGCACCGGAAACAGCACCGGCTTGGCGCCGTGTATGACCAGCGCTTCGGCCAGATGGGTGGCCTGACCCGCCGGCCGGGTGACAACGATATGGCGGCCGGCCAGGGGCTCGCCGACACGAGGTTCTCTGCCCGGAAGCTGGTCGACCGGATCGACCGCCGCCAGCAGAGATCCTGCCGAGCCAGCCTGCGCGTTCATTGCAATGTCAGTCAGGCGCCCTTGAGGCTGCCAAGTTCGCTGAGGATCTCCGCCGCACCCTGCGCCCGCAATGCGTCGGCGAGCTGCAAACCCAGCACTTCCGGTGTCGTCGGATCGCCTTGCATTTCGGCACTGGCGATGCGGCTGCCATCGGGACGGGCGACGAAGCCACGCAGCCGGAGCTGCCCATCGATGATCTCGGCATAGGCACCGAGGGGCACTTCGCAGCTTCCCGCCAGCGCCCGCGAAACCGCCCTTTCGGCGCGCACACAGGCGGCCGTGGCGGTGTCGTTGAGCGGTGCCATCCATGCCGCTACGTCGGCGCGCGTGGCGAGTGCTTCGATGCCCAGCGCACCCTGGCCGGCGGCCGGCAGCGATGTTTCTGCGGGCAATACGGCGCGGATGCGCTCGCCCAGGCCAAGGCGGGTCAGGCCCGCGGCGGCGAGCATGATGGCGTCGTACTGGCCTTCGTCGAGCTTGCGCAGTCGCGTATCGAGATTGCCACGCAGGCTGGTCACCGCCAGTTGTGGGTAGCGTGCATGCAATTGGGATTCACGACGCAGGCTCGAGGTGCCGACAATGGCGCCTGGCGGCATGTCGTCGAGGCTTGCATATTTGCTCGAAACCAAGGCGTCGAGCGGCACTTCGCGCGGGCCGATGGCGACCAGCGAAAACTCCGCCGCCAGGTCCATAGGCACGTCCTTCATCGAATGCACGGCGATGTCGGCGGAGCCTTCAAGCAATGCAGTTTCGAGTTCCTTGACGAACAGGCCCTTGCCGCCAACCTTGGCCAGCGGCCGGTCGAGGATCTGGTCGCCGCGGGTGGTCATGCCGTGCAGTTCAACACTGCAAGCCGGGTATAATTTCTGCAAGAGACTGCGAACGTGTTCAGCCTGCCACATGGCTAGACGGGATTCGCGCGTGGCGATAACGATACGCTCTGGAGGGGGCCTGTTCATCAGAGAAAACCGGGAAAAGGAGAAAGTTTTGCAGAACACCTTGCAACAGGATTTGCTACGCAGGCTTCCTTCAAACCGGCCACCCGCTCAACCCCGCGATGCATTTCTGCAACGGCGAATTTTAGCATGCGCGGTGCGGCCGATACTGGCCTCCAGGCCTGATCTCGGGCTGCTTGGAGTGACGGCCAAACCGTCTACCAAACCACCCACGAAATCACCCTCCAATCCGGCCGCATATTCCGCACCTCAGCGCGAAGGCATGATCCGATGAGCACCGGCATCGACAAGGACGCGCCGCTGCGCGATGACATTCGCCTGCTAGGTCGATTGCTCGGCGATACCTTGCGCGAGCAGGAAGGTGCGGCGATATTCGAGCTCATCGAACAAATCCGCCAGACTGCCATTCGCTTCCACCGCGACGACGACCGCGACGCCCGGCTGCAACTCGAGCAGACGCTAGATGCCTTGCCTCCGGAACAGACGCAACTGGTGATTCGCGCCTTCAGCTATTTCTCGCATCTGGCCAACATCGCCGAAGATCAACACCACATTCGCCGCAGCCGGGCGCATCTGATGGCGCGCTCGAAGCCGCGCCCCGGCAGTCTGACCTATGCGCTCGACCGTGCCAGGTCGGCCGGCGTCACTACCACGCAAATTGCCGATTTTTTTGCCGCAGCACAGATCAGCGCCGTGCTCACCGCGCATCCCACCGAGGTCAGCCGCAAGAGCATCCTTGACGGCCAGCGCAAGATTTCGCGCCTGCTCGACGCCCGAGACCGGCAGCAACTGACTCCCGAGGAATTGGCCGACAACGACGAGGCCTTGCGGCGCACGGTCCTGACCCTTTGGCAGACGCGCATCCTGCGCTGGGTGCGGCTTTCGGTGCTGGACGAAGTCAATAACGCCCTCAGCTATTACGATGCAACCTTCCTCAGCGAGTTGCCGCGCCTGATCAATGCCGTCGAGGACAGCGTCGGCGATGGCGTGCAATTGCCGACTTTCCTGCGCCTTGGTTCCTGGATCGGCGGTGACCGCGACGGCAATCCCTACGTCACTGCCGAAGTGGTAAGCGAGGCCTTGCGGCGCCAAAGCATTACGGCACTGCGTTATCACCTGGAGCAGTTGCATACCCTGGGCAGCGAAATGTCGCCGGCGGCGCTATTGGTGCAGGTTTCCGACGAACTGATGGGGCTGGCGGAAAACTCGGTGGACCACTCGCCGCACCGCAGCGACGAGCCCTATCGGCGCGCCATTGTTGGCATTTACGCGCGGCTGGCCGCCACCGCCGAAGCGCTCGATCACTACGAGGCGCTGCGTCACCCGATAGCCGCTGCGCCGCCTTACGCCACGCCGGCAGATTTCCTTGCCGACCTCGACATCATTCACCGCTCGCTGGTGGATAACGGCGCTGCCTTGCTGGCGCGCGGCAGACTGCGGCGCCTGCGCCGTGCCGTGCAGACCTTTGGCTTCTACCTGGCGCCGCTCGATTTGCGCCAGAACTCGGAAATACATGCCTGCAGCATCGGCGAATTGCTGGAAGCGGGCAAACCCGGCAGCAATTACGCGGCGCTGGACGAGCCGGCAAGGGTAGCCGTGCTGCTTGACGAACTGGCGACAGCGCGGCCGCTTGCCTCGCCTTTCGTCACCTACTCCGAAGAGACCGGCTCCGAGCTGGCGATCTTTGCCGCAGCGCGCGAAGCGCATCAACGCTATGGCAAATCCGCCATCGAAAATGTCATCATCTCCAAGACCGACAGCGTTTCCGATGTGCTGGAAGTCGCGGTGCTGCTCAAGGAGTGCGGCTTGCTGCGGCCGCGCGAAGCCGAGCTCGATGTCAATATCGTGCCCCTGTTCGAAACCATCGAGGATCTCCGTGGCGCCGCCGACATCATGGACCGGCTGTTCGGTCTGGCCATTTACCGCCACCTGCTCAAGGCCCGCGGCGACATCCAGGAAGTCATGCTCGGCTATTCCGATAGCAACAAGGACGGCGGCTTTCTCACTTCCGGTTGGGAGCTGTATCGTGCCGAGACCGCACTGATCGAAGTGTTCCGGCGCCACGGCATCAAGCTGCGCTTGTTCCACGGCCGTGGAGGCTCGGTCGGGCGCGGCGGCGGACCAAGTTACGAGGCGATTCTGGCGCAACCGCCAGGCGCCGTGCAGGGCCGCATCCGCATCACCGAGCAGGGCGAAGTCATCGCCTCGAAATTCGGCAACCCCGAAGTCGGCCGGCGCAATCTTGAGATTCTTGCCGCAGCCACACTGGAAGCCACTCTGGTCGAACATGCCGAGACGCCGCCGTCAGCGGAATGGCTGGAGATCATGGAGGAATTGTCGGCCAGCGCCTTCGCCGCCTATCGCAATCTGGTCTACGAAACGCCCGGCTTCCAGACTTATTTTTGGGAGTCGACGGTCATCAGCGAGATCGCCGAGTTGAATATCGGCAGCCGCCCGGCATCGCGCAAGGCTGGCGGTCGCATCGAAGATCTGCGGGCCATTCCCTGGGTATTCTCGTGGGCGCAGTGCCGCATCATGTTGCCCGGCTGGTATGGCTTCGGCACGGCCGTCGAACAATTCCGCGCCAACAATGGTCCCCGCGGCATGGAGCGTTTATGTCACATGGCCAGCGACTGGCCGTTCTTCCGTACGCTGTTGTCGAACATGGACATGGTGCTTGCCAAGAGCGATATCGGAATCGCCTCGCGCTATGCCGCGCTGGTCGGCGACAGCGAACTGCGGGAGAGCATCTTCGCCCGCATCAAGAGCGAATGGCATACGACGATCGGCACCCTGCTGGAGATTACCGGTCAGCATGAACTGCTGGAAAACAACGCCATGCTAAAGCGCTCGATCCGCAATCGATTTCCCTATCTCGACCCGCTCAATCATCTCCAGATCGAGTTGCTCAAGCGGCACCGCAAAGGTGTCGCCGAGGCCGGCGAGGAAGCCGATGAGCGCGTCAAGCGCGGCATCCATATCACCATCAACGGCATTGCGGCCGGGTTGCGCAACAGCGGCTGAGCCGCGCCGGAATGATCGGCGCGCAGCCCTGGCAGGGTCCGTGCCGCTGTCCTGGCCGGTTCCCACGTGGCCCACCAGCTATTTGTCATGACACCCGCTGGTCAGGTCGCCGGTATTCCCAATTGCCATCGGGCAAGGCCTTGAAACCCATCTTGTCCCAAAAATCCCGGGCGGTGAAGCGGACACGATCGGCGACGAGAATGGCAAAGCGGCTCTTGAGCATATCGATCGCATTGGTCGCGTAGTCGTTTCCCTGGTACTCCGGATATATCTGTATCGAATACACGATGACCTTTTCGCCCATGAAACGGCAGCGCACGTTGCCTACCCGCACTTCCGGCAGATCGATGTCGATTCGGTCGTAGCCGGCCAGGCTTTCACGTGGGGTGATCGTCAGTTCCAGTCCTGGTATCACTTTTCTCTCACTCGAAGCCACGGCAGAAGGCGAGGACGTTCTTGCCCAGATCGGGCAAATAATAGCCGCCTTCCAGCACGGCGAAGCGGCGCTGATGTCCGAGGCGGATGGCGTAGGCTTGCAAGAGCCTGCCAATGGTGAAGTAATCGTCCGTGGCGAACTTGCGGCCAAGATCATGCAGGTAGGCGTCGAAGCCAGCCGAAACAGCGAGAATGTCAACCTGCGGCGCATGTAACAGGCGTTCCTCGAGGATGCGCAGATAATCGGCGGGAGTGTCGCCCCAGGGGTTGAACACGTGAGCGTCCGGCCAACTGCGCAGCACGTCGACGGTGCCGTCGCCGGTGTGCAAGTCAAAATCGACAACGAATGCCGAACGGATCAATCCCACATCGCGCAGCCGTATCAGCGCGAGGGCGAGGTTGTTGAAGCTGCAATGGCCCCATGACGATGAACGGCTGGCGTGATGCCCGGGTGGCCGCACGCAGGCGAAGGTCGGCTCGCCCTGAATGGCCAGATCGGCGGCCAATATGGACGCCCCGACAGCCAGCGAGGCCATGGCGAAGAGCGCCGGTTTTGCTTCCACGGCGGCCACGTGTGCCTCGCTGTGGCCGGTAAGCAGATCAGCCCGGGTCGCCGGCGAGGGCTCTTCGACGCTGTAGTGGCCCTCGTTGCGCAAGACCTCCATGACGCCGCTCAGCCGATTCGGGACGGCTGCGTTGTCGTACACGTCCTCCGAATAGGAAGAGTCATTGAATGCTTCGTGAAATATGAGGCGCATGGTTCATGTCGTTAGTTGAAATGGCCTCAGAGGCCCGCCTCTCTCCCAAGTATCACCGCTCGCTCGCAGCCGCATTGCCCGCCGCCAGGTCAATGACCGGCACCACGCTGCCGCG
>CAISUK010000598.1 GCA_903888645.1 uncultured Pseudomonadota bacterium
GGGCGAGCGCAGCACGAAACTGCCGTCGTCGAAGCCAACTCGGACGGCCCGCGGCAGCGCGAGCGACAGGGGGTCGTCAATGGTTGGGGGCATCTTGTCTCCGCGGCGGGGCTGATCGAAGGTCTTCGATGCTAGGAGCCTGTCGGACTTGAGCTGCGCCAATCAGCGTAGGTGATGGCGGGCCCGGCTTCGCGCCGCTGCGAGGCCGTTTCGGTCGCCGCGAGGCGCCTGAGCGGCTCGCGGAGCGCCTCTGACCCGTTGCCGGGCCGTGTTTTGGGCTTCTTGGTGTGCGTGAGCCTTCCCTTTTACGCAGCCCGCAGCACGTGAAGCCGCTTGATATTCCAGGCCATCGTCACCAGAGACCATTCTCCACGCGCGTTATCAATCCCGCGCATGCTCATCTGGCTCCAGCCCATCACGCGCTTGATGATCCCGAACACCGGCTCCACCGTCTGCTTGCGCAGTCCGTACAGGGCTCGCCCCGCTTTCGTCGCCAGCCGGTGGGCCATCTTGATCACCGGATCACTTGTTTGTGGTGCCGGCGCATCCGCGCCGAAGCGCTGGAGCACCGGAATATGGTGCGATTCGCGCTTCATCGACAGCATGGGCACGATGGCCTGCGCCTCACACGCATTGACGTTGGCTGCGCTGAAGTAGCCCGTGTCTGCCAACAACGCATCGACCTGTCCGAGCCCCTCTGGAAGGGCTCCCACCTTGGCCAGGATCGGAGCGATTTCGCGCTTGTCGTTGGGCGCCTGCGAGACGTGCAGCGCCACCACCAGCATCGTCTGGGTATCGACCGCAGCCTGCGCGTTGTAGCTCTGTTCGAAGCCCGCGCGAGGTCGGCATGATGCGCGATTCTTCGTCGGTGAGGTTGACTTGGTCACCGGCCTTGGGCTCGCTCGACGGCGGCTGCGGGTCTGGCCCGCGCGGCTTCTTGCCCTCATCGCGCTGGCCTTGGCGCTTGGCGCACTTGGCCTCGTACTCCTGCTGCTCCACGGCATGCCGCTCGCGCGCACGCTGCTCGATCTTGGTCTTGGCTTGCGCAATCCCGGCCAGACGCTTTTCGCGCCGTGCGATCTCCGCCGGCACGTCCAGCCCGTCATTGACGGGGCGGCTGTCGCTGTCTTCTGCCAGCTTGAGCAGCTGTTGCACTTCTTCGCGCAGGTGCGCCTCGACTCTGTTGGCGTGCTCCCACGACAGGGCCTTGTGCTTGCTCGCGTTGGCCGCGATCTTGGTGCCGTCCAGCGCGATGTTGCCCAGCTTCAGGCACTTCATCTCGTGTGCCAACACCAGGACCTGCACAAACAGCGCCTCGATCTGCGGCAGGAAGCGCCGCCGGAAGTTGGCGATGCTGTCGTGGTCGGGCTGGGTATTGGCCGCAATGAAGCGAAACGCCACCGAATCGTGGCAGGCGCGCTCGATCTTGCGGCTCGAGTGCACCCCGGTGGCGTAGCCGTAGACCAGCAAGCCCAGCAACATCGCCGGGTGGTATGCCGCGCTGCCGCGTCCCGCGTACTGCCGAACCAGATCGTTGAGGTCCAACTGGTCGATCACTTCAACGACAAAGCGCGCCAGGTGATCCTGCGGCAGCCATTCGTCCACCGATGGCGGCAGCAGGTAGGCGGTGTCTCGATCAACAGCAATGAAGCGGCTCATGCGGTGGGCATCTGTTTGAACTGACGCAATTGTCCAAGCAGTCGCACGCCTGCGGTAGCTGGGAAAGCCCGACAGGCTCCTAGTCAGCTTTCAGCCCCGAGACATCCTCTCCAAGAGACCATGAAGATCCTGCTCGCCGCCGCTGCCGGGTTTGTCGGCTCGCATGTCGCGCAGTTGCTGCTGGCGCGAGGCGATA
>CAISUK010000599.1 GCA_903888645.1 uncultured Pseudomonadota bacterium
AGGCAGCACTGAGTACAACCTGGCTCTTGGTCAAAAGCGTGCCGAGGCGGTCAGAAAGGCGTTGCTGATACTTGGTGTCGCGGACAGTCGCATTGAGGCAATCAGCTATGGCAAGGAGAAACTGCGCGCAACATGTCATGAAGAACAATGCTGGCAGGAAGACCGACGCGTAGATTTCGTCCACAATCTGAAATAGGCCAGCCATCCTTGATCGTCCGCCCGACGTGAAAATCGGTAAGCGATCTACCGCTTCACCTTGCCAGCCGAGTTATTCGGCGTTTGTTTTCGCGAGCGGCAACAACTCGTCAATCCGGCTATAAGGCCAAGCGGGAAGTTTTTCCAAAGTGTCCTTGAGCCAGGCATAAGGCTCGAGCCCATTGAGTTTGGCGGTGGCGAGCAAGCTCTGGATGGCGGCGGCGCGACAGCCCGCCCGCTCCGAGCCGGTGAAGAGCCAGTTACGGCGCCCCAGAGTGATCGGCCGGATGGCGTTTTCCACCGGATTGTTGTCGATCGGCAAGATGCCGCTATCCACATAGCGCAAGATCGCCGGCCAGCGCTTCAAACTGTAGTCGATGGCCCGCGCCAGACCACTGCCGTCGGCCGTCTTCAAACGCTGCGCGATCAGCCATTCATGCAGGGCATGCAACCTCGGTAAGGCGTCCTGCTGGCGGAGTACCAGGCGCGCGGCAGGGTCGCCACCCTTGGCCTGCGCTTCGATGGCATAGAGTTCGCCGATACGCCGCAACGCCTCCGCCGCCACCGGATGGCCACCCACCGCCTGCAGGTCGAAGAACTTTCGTCGGCAATGCGCCAGACAGGCCAGTTCCGTCACCCCCAAGCGAAATGACTCCTTGTACCCGCCGTAATCATCGACCATCAAATGACCACGCCAATCCTGCAGGAAGTTGCGTGCATGCACCCCGCTGCGACTGATCTGATAGTCGAACACCACCATCCGCGGCGCATCCTCCAGATCGTTGCTCCGGTAAGCCCACATATAGGCCCGTTTGGTCTTGCCCTTGCCGGGATCGAGTTGCTGCACCGGCGTTTCATCGGCATGCAGTACCTGGCCTTGCTTGAGCAGGACGGCCAGGCGATCCACCAGCGGCTGCAAGCTGACACCCAACTGCCCCACCCACTGCGCCAAAGTTGAGCGGGCGATCGGCACACCGTGGCGGGTGCTGATCGTCTCGATCCGATACAAGGGCAGATGATCCAGATATTTCTGGATCAATACCCAGGCATGCAACCCCGGGGCGGCCAGACCGCCGTCGATGATGGCTGCCGGCACTGCCGCGGCGGTCACGGTTTCGCAGGCACGACAGGCATATTGCGGACGAATATGGCGATGGACGAAGAAGCGGGCCGGCTCGACGTCGAGTTGCTCGCTGATGTCTTCACCGATCTTGACGAGATCACGACCGCATTCGCCGCAGGTGCAGGAAGCCGGCTCGTGGCGGTGTTCAATGCGGGGCAGTTCCGGCGGCAAGGGATTGCGGCCGCTGCGCTTGTATTGCCGCGGCGGGGGAGCGGATTCTTGCTGCTGCTCCAGTTCGGCGAGGATGGCGGCGCCATCTTCGTTGCTGGCATCGACAAACAAATCGCGCTGCTCGGACGAGAAGGCTTCACTCTTGCAGCCGAAGCGCATGCGCCGATGGTGCGCCAGTTCGAGGGTGAGTTGCTGGATCTTCAGGTCGCGCCGCTTGAGTTCGGCATCGCGTTCGGTGAGCCGAAGTTGTAACGCCGAGATCTGTGCCCTGACCCAATCCGGGAGGACCAAATCGGGTGTTTCAGGGGCGCGTTCAGCGATGCAATTCATGGCTCGAATTATACCATGGAAATACGCTAAAAGCCGCATGGTTACAGGGTTTTTAGTCATTTATCGGCGCTATTAAACTTGCCATTGGGCATCCGGTTTCGCCGCCAATCGGCGCCAGTCGACACCACTGGTCAGCCAGCGCCATTCGGCTTGGCTGAGCGTGCAGGTGGCGTCGGTACGCTGTGGCCAGGTGAAGCGGCCCTGATGCAAGCGGCGCACGCACAACCAGACGCCGGTACCGTCCCAGACCAAGAGCTTGATGCGGTTGCCGCTGCGATTGCGAAAGGCATAGGCGGTTCCGTCACACGGCGATCGGCCCAGCGCTTGCTGCACTTTGAGCGACAGTCCATCGATGCCCTGACGCATATCCATGGGCTCG
>CAISUK010000600.1 GCA_903888645.1 uncultured Pseudomonadota bacterium
AAACTGGATTCCAGCCTTCGCCGGAATATTGACTTGTGCTGCATCGTCCGTCCACTGGATTTTGTCATATCGATGCTTGTAACATTGCGCAGTGGATCTGTTTCGAAAAATTTACATGCGCGACGTCAATCGACCAAAAATTTCCGCATCGCCCCGACGCCTCTTTGTGATATTGGCGTGTTCGATTTTTGCCGGCGAAGCCTTCGTCATGTTTCTTCTCGACGCGCTGCCACCGCTACCCGACCTGGAGGGTGCGCTACTCGATTCGACCTTGCTCTCGGCGATTGTCGCCCCGGCCATTTACTTTTTCGTGTTTCGCCCGCTAACCAGCCATATCGCCGAACGCGAGCAGGCAGAGCGGGCGTTGCGCGATAGCGACGAGGCGCACCGGCATATTCTGGCCGCTTCCCTGGATGGATTCTGGCTGACCGATGTCGAGGGGAGGCTGCTCGAAGTCAATGCCACCTATGCCAGTCAGTCTGGATATGCTCGCGAAGAACTGCTCGGCATGGGCATCGGCGATCTGGAAATCGAGCAAAATGCCGCCGCAACGGCGCAACACATTCGCCGTATCGTCGCGGCAGGCAGCGAGCAATTCGAGTCCATTCAACGGCGCAAGGATGGATCGCATTGGCATGTCGAGATCAGCGCCAGTTATCGTGCTGCCCGCGGCGGCCAGTTGTTTGTGTTCTTGCGCGACATTACCGAACGCAAACTTGCGGAGGCCGCCCAGCGCGAATATTCTGACCTGCTCGCCGAGTTATCGACGCGCATGCTCAGCGCCCAGGAAAGTGAAAAGCAGCGCATCGCCGTTGAACTGCACGAACGCGTCGCACAGACACTGTCGGCCGCAAAATTGGCGGTAGAAAACACGGTCAGCGCGATCAGCTCGGGCCACGGCGGTTCGACCCAGGCACTTGACGCACTGATCGCCCCCTTGCAAGCTGGAATACGCAATGTTCGTTCTGTGGCTGTCAGCCTGCGCCCACCCACGCTGGACGATCTTGGTTTGTTATCTACCCTGCGCGAACTGTGCCGCGAGTACGGTGAGAAGCATCAGCACATTGAAATGGAAACAAGCTTGAAAGTTGCGGAGGGCGACCTTCCGCAAGCCTTGCGGGCGATCATCTTTCGTGTCGTTGAAAGTGCCTTCAATGTCCTCGCCGAAGAAGAAGCGGTTGGCCGAATTGCGCTCAGCCTGAGCATCGATCCACGCAGTATCGTCCTTACGCTCCGCGATGATGCACTTGAGTTGGCACCACACTCGGACCGCGACGCTCTCGCCCATCCCTACCTCAACGCCCGTGACCTGACTTTACTTTCGGGTGGAAAATTCTCCGTCGACGCCGAACCCGATGGAGGGGCCACGCTCAAGGCGATCTGGTTGCGTTGAGGGCGGCCAGCATCACGGCCAGCATCAATGAGACTGCGCTCACTTACCTGCCGAGACAATTCGACGATGGAACAAGCTGTCATCTGGACGATTCCCTTTCTGGCTTTGGC
>CAISUK010000601.1 GCA_903888645.1 uncultured Pseudomonadota bacterium
GCGCAAACAGTTCGCGCGGATGCGGCTCGAAGGTCAACATGGCCGCCGGTAATCCGGTACTGCGAGCGCATGTTGTGAGCCTGTCGAGCATGGCGCGGTGGCCAAGATGTACGCCATCGAAATTGCCGATGGTCAGCACGGTCGACGCCAAAGCCTGTGGCGGAATCCTGCGGAAGACCTGCATGCGTATGCCGCGAAAAAGGGCGGATTATATCAGCCGCACTGGCGCAAACGCCCTGCCCTAACCGGCCCGTGCCAAGCGCGATTTGGCCAGCGGCGGATTCTTCGCGAAATAGCCTTGAATGCCACGCAGGATGGCATCGGCCATCTTGTCCTGATAGGCCTCGTCGTTGAGGCGCTGCTCTTCTTCAGGATTGGAAATGAAGGCCGTTTCGACCAGGATCGAAGGAATATCGGGTGCCTTGAGCACGGCAAAACCAGCCTGCTCGACGGCGCCCTTGTGCAAGGCATTGATGCCGCGCAACTCTCCCAGCACCGCGCTGCCGAGCTTGAGGCTGTCGTTGATGGTCGCCGTTTGCGACAAGTCCAGCAGGGTGCGGGCGAGGTAAGGATCCTTGACGGCGAGGTTGATGCCGCCGATCAGATCGGCAGAATTCTCGCGTTGTGCCAACCAGCGCGCCGCCGATGAGCTGGCGCCGTTTTCGGAGAGAACAAAGACGCTGGAGCCGCGTGCCGCGGATTTGACAAATGCATCGGCATGCACGGAGACAAAGAGATCGGCGCGAACTTGCCGCGCCTTCTGCACCCGCTGTTGCAGGGGAATGAAGAAATCGCCATTGCGGGTGAGTAGCGAGCGCATATTGGGCTGCGCGTCGATTCGCGTCTTCAGCCGCCGGGCGATCGACAGGGTGACGTCCTTCTCGTGACTACCGCCCCGCCCGGCAGCGCCGGGATCCTCGCCGCCATGACCTGGGTCGATGACAATCGTGACCAGACGGGCAATGCTCGGGCCGCCGGCCGGACGCTCGGCAGCCTTGTCAGCCGCCTTGTCCGGGTTGAGCAGATCTTCCAAGCCGTCCGTATTGGTGGCGCTGGATTGCTTTTCCAGCAGCGCCATCAACGGATCGATCGGCTCGAGCGGATAAAGATCGAGCACCAGCCGATGGCCGTACTCGCCGACCGGCGCCAGGGAAAACACCTGCGGCTTGACCTCGCCCTTGAGCTCGATGACCAGACGTACCACGCCAGGCCTGTTGCGGCCGGCCCGGATCAGCTTGATATACGGGTCGGTCTCGGAAATCTTGCCGGGCAGGCTTTGCAAGACCGAGCTGAATTCAACGCCTTCCAGATCGACCACCAGCCGCACCGGATCCTTGACCAGCAGTTGTGTGTACTTGAGCGGCGCCGAATGCTCCAGTGTGATGCGCGTGTAATCCGGGGCGGGCCAGACGCGCACTCCAAGCAGACTGCTTTCGGCCTTCGCCAGGCCAATAGTAGGCGTGACCAGCAGCGTCAGGCTGGCGGCGGCGAACTTGAGGACGTCGCGACGGGAAAACGGGAAATCAAATTCGTCAGGCACTGGAACCCCTCGTCGGTTCCTGAGGCGAGCCGCGCGATCCGGCCATCCGCTGCGACGGCAAGGCTGATTTCCAAGTCTGCCGGCGGCAGATACGGAGCGGCCTTTTCGGGCCATTCGATAAGGCGAATGCCCCTTCCGGAGAAGTATTCGTCCAAGCCCGCATCGAGGTATTCTTCTGGCTGATTGAATCTATAAAAATCAAAGTGATACAAGTTTAATCCAGAAACTACATAAAGTTCAACCAGATTATAGGTGGGGCTCTTAACCGGACCGCCGTGACCGAGTGCGCGGAGCAACCCGCGTACCAGAGTGGTCTTGCCAGCGCCCAGGTCTCCTTTGAGAGTAACCACCAACTTCAGGTCTCGGCCACCGAGGGACGACGTCAGCCCGGCACCCAGCGCCAGCGTTGCGGCTTCGTCGGACAGCAAGAGGGTCGCGGGTTTATCATCGCAGTCATGAATATGCATATGGAACATTCTCCGCACTGGGCAAAGCTCGCTACGCGCATCAAGGAATGGGGTCGGGAATTGGGCTTCGGCGGCGTTGCCATTGCCGGCATCGACCTCGGCGAGGCTGAAGCGGGACTGATGGATTGGCTTGCCCAAGGCTGCCATGGCGAGATGGATTATATGGCAGCGCATGGCCCTAAACGGGTGCGCCCAGCCGAGTTGGTGCCCGGCTCGATGGCGGTCATCAGCGTACGCCTCGATTACTGGCCCGAGGCCAGCGACGCAGCGACAAATCTAGCGACGGGCGAGCGCGCCTACGTTTCGCGCTACGCGCTGGGTCGCGATTACCACAGGGTGCTTCGGGCGCGATTGCAGCAGCTGGCCGAGCGCATCGAGGGCGAAATCGGCCCATTCGCCCATCGCGCTTTCAGCGATTCCGCACCTGTAATGGAAGTGGCGTTGGCGAACCGCAGCGGGCTTGGTTGGCGCGGTAAACACACCCTGCTGTTGACCCGAGAGGCCGGCTCCTTGTTCTTCCTCGGCGAATTGTATGTGGCCTTGCCATTGCCGGTAGACGGGCCTGAATCCGAGCACTGCGGATCCTGTTCGGCCTGCATCGGCGCTTGCCCCACGGGCGCCATCGTCGCCCCCTACCGACTCGATGCGCGGCGCTGCATTTCCTACCTGACCATCGAACTAAAGGGCAGTATCCCATTGGAATTCCGGCCATTGATCGGCAACCGCGTTTATGGCTGCGACGATTGTCAGCTCTGTTGTCCATGGAATCGCTTTGCGCGACCGACAGCGGAGAGAGACTTCTCGGTACGCAACGGTCTTGATAGGGCGACGCTGGTGGAATTGTTTTCCTGGAGCCGGGAAATGTTCGAAGCGCGCCTGGCCGGGTCAGCCATACGACGCATCGGTCATGAGCGCTGGCTGCGCAATATCGCGGTGGGATTGGGCAACGCACCGACTTCAACGGCCATCGTGCAGTCTCTGGAAGCGCGCTGCGACGACGCATCGGCGCTGGTCCGCGAACATGTCAGCTGGGCCTTAGCGCGTCACCGGGCGTGACGGATCGCTGCACCACTCGCTCCACGAGCCCGGGTAGAGCCGCGAGCCAGGCAATCCTGCCAGTTCCATGGCCAGCAGGTTGTGGCAGGCGGTAACCCCGGAGCCGCATTGCTGAACCACAGAGCGCGGATCTCGCCCGGCAAGCAATAGTTCGAATTCGGCGCGCAATACTGCGGCTGATTTGAAGACACCGCCTGCAGCAACCAGATTGTCGGCATAGCAGCGATTGAGCGCTCCCGGAATATGACCGCCAACCGGATCGAGTGTCTCGCCCTCGCCGCGAAAACGCGCCGGACTGCGCGCATCGATGAGCAGCATGTCGGGCGATTGGAGATGGGCGGCGACATAACCGGCGTCAACCGCGACTGGAGTCGGCTGACCCGAAAATGCTCGTTCGTCATAGGCCGGCCGGCAATCGTCAAGTGCCTTTCCGGCACGCATCCAGGCCCCCAGACCACCGTCGAGCACGGCAACGCTGTCGTGACCAAGCCAGCGTAGCAGCCACCAGAGGCGTGCCGCAAATATGCCGCCTTCGTTATCGTAGGCGACCACCCGCGATTGCGCGTCAACGCCACAGGCAGACATCTTCCGCACAAAAACAGCCGGGTCGGGAAGCGGATGCCGACCGTTTCGGCCCGTCATAGCGCCAGACAGGTCTTGATCGAGATGCAGGTGCAGGGCGCCGGGAAGGTGCGCCGCGGCGTAAGCCTGAACACCAGCCTCGGTCTGTCTGAGATCGTGCCGGCAGTCGAAGATGCGCCAATCGCTATCACCGCTATGCGCCGCCAGCTCGTCGGCACCGACCAACCAATTAGCGCCCTGCACAGCTAGGATTCCAGCCAACTACGCGCTTCTGCCTCGTCCTCGAAAACCTGCACATCAGCGGAAACGAATGCCCGCGACAGCCAGGCGCTCCAGGTTATCCACTGGCTGTCGGTTAGCACCGCAACGCGCTCGAAATCGCCGGCGTGCTCGCGCGTAAAGCGAATCTCCCGCCAAGCCACATCGACGGTGAAATCGGCCATCTGCCGAAAATCGAGCAGAAGGTTGACCGGGCCTTCGAATTTGACAGTCAGGCAAACCGTTTCTTCCAACTCGCGAAAGTCGGCGAGGGTAAATTCTCCCAGGATGACAACGGATACCAGCTTGTCCTTGTGGTCGGTGGCGATCATGGCAGATCCTTGTCGTTGTATCCGGGCAGTATAACAACGGCGCCGCTGCCGAGGCGCTAACGCCTTGCCGCCGGCGCTCTTTCGATGCCGCCCAGGGCCGTTCCCGGACCGATGCCATGGCTCTGGAACCATCCGAGGTTCATCTCCAGCGCATATTTGGCCGGCTGCGTCGCACAATGATTGTTCTCGGTTTGCGGTTGCATGTCCTCGATGTTGAGGATGCGCCCCTTGTCATCGAGGAAAGCCACCGACAATGGCAGCAACGTATTCTTCATCCACATGCAGTGGGTCGCGGCGCGGTCGAATACGAACAGCATGCCATGACCGGGCGGCATTTTCGGTCGGTTCATCAGACCGATCTGACGCGACTCATCGGTGTAGGCAACTTCTGCTTCGATGCGGTAAAAGCCGGCAGTCAAATCAAGCAGCGTTGCCGCACGCAGCGGCGCTGTCACAAGAAAGGTGACAAACAAGCCGGCAAGTACCCGGCGGAACATTGCGCTCATGGGAACCCCATCTTCTGGAAAGCGCAGAGTTTAATTCATGGATCGGCAGCAGCCTCGGCGAATGGCAAACCGCCGACACAAAAAAGCGAAGGGCAGGTTACCCTGCCCTTCGCTTTCAGCCAGAAGCGGAAAATTACTTCTTGGCGTCAGCCGGCTTGTCGTCGGCCTTCTTCTCTTCAGCAGCCTTTGCCTTCTTGGACTTCTTGGCCTTCTTGGCAGGCTTGTCAGCCGGTGCAGCTTCCTTCTTCTCGGCAGCAGCGGGAGCCTTGGCGGCTTCGACCTTTTCAACCTTGGCAGCAGCAGCCGGCTTGGCAGCGTCGGCAGCCTTGGCATCAGCCTTCGGCGCGTCAGCGGCGATAGCGGTGGTAGCGGCAAACAGGGTGACCATCAACAGGGAAACGAGCTTGGACATGTTTAATATTCCTTTAGAAAAGATACGAATAACAAAGTTAAATTCCAGTATTTGGAATCACTAAAAGCCTTTTGCGCACTTATGGTGAAATCATCGACAAGAATCAACGACTTCGGTTTTTCAAGAACGCGTGCCAATAACGCACGTCTTTACAGACAGGTTGACGTCAGTTGCGGCGTCCCTGAAAAATTAATTGGCCGCGGGCGCGGCCTTGGCTTTCTTGGACTTGTGCTTCTTGGCCTTCTTGGCCGGGGCGGTCGCCTTGGGCGCATCCGCGGCGGGGGCCGGAGCGGCAGCAGCAGGCTTGTCAGCGGCAGCCGGAGCGGCGGTCTTGGGAGCATCGGCTGCCATTGCGGTCGAGGCAACGAAAAGGCCGGCAATCAAAGTAGCAACGATCTTGTTCATGTCATTTCCTATTCAGTGTGTTGGGAAGTTCGCGGTTGTCGAACTCTGGACGCATTAACGCCCGACCAGCGCTGCGGTTGACGTGCCTCTGGATTGTTCGTCAACGGTTCGCCAGTTGCCCGGTTCGATCCCTGCCAAGGTGTACGGCCCGACTGCCCAGCGGATGAGGCGCAGTGTTGGATAGCCGACCTTGGCGGTCATTCGGCGCACCTGGCGATTCTTGCCCTCGCTGATAACCAGTTCGATCCAGCTGGTCGGAAGGTTGCGGCGAAAGCGGA
>CAISUK010000602.1 GCA_903888645.1 uncultured Pseudomonadota bacterium
GGCGGAATCGTCAACGATAAGAACTTTTATCGGCATGGCAGGCAATTTCATGTGAATAGTTCGACGTCGCCGGTCATCGGCGCATCCACCAGTCGGGAAGCATATTCGCGCTCGCGTCGGACCAGAGTGTCATTGTGCAGTCGGGCAATTTTTTTGACCAGTACACGGCCATTGCGCGGAAAAAAATAAACTTTTCGTGGATGCAGGTCAAGCAGATCGGCGGCGGCGATGGGGATCCCCTCGATCGCCAGATATTCTCGCACAAATGCCGAATTCCGTTCCCCCACCAGCGAAGCGGCGAGGCTGGCCATGACGCGACCGCCACCGAAAACCTTGGCCTCGAGGCGATCGCGGCGCGCGCCGATCTTCAGCAAATGATTGATCAGCACCTCCATTGCATAAGTTCCGTAGCGCGCCGATGCAGAGGTCTGGCTATAGTCGCCGGCATCAGCCAGCATGAAGTGATTCATGCCGCCAATGCCCTTTTCGCGATCGCGGATGCAGGCGGAAACGCAAGAGCCGAGCACGGTAACCAGTACCATGTCGGTGGTCGTCACGTAATACTCGCCCGGCAGCACCTTGACGGCTTCGACCTCGAAGGTGCGATCAAAATAGCGGTTGCGGGCAAGGTGCTCGACAAAACCCGGCTCGAAGCTACTTGCGGTCTGCGCGTTCATAGACGGTCCGTCCCAGCGACCGGAACAGATCCCCTGCGTGCATGAAGCTCTCGGAATGCCCGGCAAAAAGCAGTCCGTCGGGACGCAACAGCGGCGCAAATTTTTTCAACACGGCATACTGGGTTGGCTTGTCAAAATAAATCATGACATTGCGGCAGAAGATCGCGTCGAGCGGACCTTGCAGCGGCCAATTACCGTGCAGCAAATTGATCTGCGTATAGGAGATCAGCTTTTGCAGTTCCGGCCGCACCCGAACGAAACCCTCACGCGAACCGGTCCCCTTGAAAAAGAAGCGGCGCAAACGTTCCGGCGCCAGTTTTTCGACCCGCTCGTCGGCGTAGACGCCGGCAGCGGCTGTCGCCAACACATTGGTATCAAGATCGGAGGCGACAATCTGGACCGGCGGCGTATCGGTGCCGAACTGTTCGCACATGGCGATCGCTATCGAATACGGTTCCTCTCCGGTCGACGAGGCCGAGCACCACAATTTGAGGGTATGGCGCTGCGCGTCATAGAGCCGCTGGGCGTGTTGCTTGAGAATTTCGAAATGATGTGCCTCGCGAAAGAATGACGTCAGATTGGTGGTCAAGGCATTGACGAAGGTTTCCCATTCCGCGGCATCGGCCTTTTCGAGGTAGTCGAGATAGCGGGCAAAAGTATCGATATTGAGCAAGCGCAGGCGGCGCGCCAGCCGGCTATAGACCATGTCCTGCTTGATTGGCGACAGGGATATGCCAGCATGCTTGTAGATCAATTGGCGCACGCGTTCAAAGTCGGCCGCCGTATATTCAAACTCCCGCTGCCGCTCTATGACAAAAGCCGGGGTGCTGGGCAGCTTGCGCGATGAATCGGGCTTGTTCATGGGGAAGCACCGTACGGTTTCAAAATTCTTCCCACTCGTCTTCGGGAGAATTGGCGTGGGCCGACGGTACCGGCTTGGCCGGGCGTGCCGCGTTCGCGGCCGGGCGATGCACTGGCGCCGGCGCTGGCAGCGACCGTTCCCTGGCCGCCAGTTTGAAGCTGCCGACCGCCTGCAGGAGACCGCGCGCCTGGTCTTCCAGGCTCTCCGCTGCCGCTGCCGCTTCTTCGACCAGTGCCGCGTTTTGTTGCGTCACTTCGTCCATCTGGCTGACCGCCTGCGTTACCTGCTCGATGCCGCTCGACTGCTCGCGGCTGGCGTTGCTGATTTCCGTTACCAGGTTGGCGACCTGGCGGAACGAGACCACCACTTCGTCCATGGTGGTGCCGGCCTGGTCGACCAGCTTGGCGCCGCCTTCGACCTTGCCGACCGATTCGGCGATAAGCGTCTTGATTTCCTTGGCCGCCTGGGCGCTGCGCTGCGCCAGGTTTCTGACTTCCGTCGCCACCACCGCGAAGCCCCGGCCCTGCTCGCCGGCCCGAGCCGCTTCAACCGCGGCGTTCAAGGCCAGGATGTTGGTCTGGAAGGCAATGCTGTCGATGACGCCGATGATGTCGGCGATCTTTTTCGACGAGTCCTGGATTTCGTGCATGGTGTTAACCACCCGCTTGACCATCTCGCCACCGCGCACCGCGATGTCGTTGGAACGCTTCGACAGTTCGTTGGCCTGGCGGGCGTTGTCGGCGTTCTGCCGCACCGTCGCGTTGAGTTCTTCCATCGACGAGGCGGTTTCTTCGAGACTGCTCGCTTGCTCTTCGGTGCGGCTCGAGAGATCCTGGTTGCCGGCAGCAATTTCCTGCGAGGCGGTGTTGATGGCTTCGGTGGCGTCCTTGATGCGACCGACGACTTCGCGCAGCCGCTCGATGGTAGTGTTGGTGTCGTCCTTGAGCTGACCGAAGATGCCTTCGTAATCGTCTTCGATGGTCTGGGTCAGGTCGCCCTGGGCGACGGCGGAGAGCACCCGCGAGGTGTTGGTCAGGGCTTGCTGGGTGTTTTCGAGGACTTTGTTGATGCCCTCGCCCAGGGCAGCGAAGAAGCCGTCCTTGCCGCTCATCTCGATGCGTTTGTCGAGGTCGCCTTGGGCGGCGGCTTCGACGATGTCGCCGACTTCGCGTTCGACGGCGACTTCGCCGGTGCGATCCTGCCATTGCGAGACACGACCGAGATACTGTCCGGTAGCATTGCGCACCGGGCAGGCGGTGACGCGCAGGCTGTGTCCGGAAATCATGGTGTCCAGGGTGCGCGGCCCGGCCAGTTCCGAGCCATAGACCGCCCGCGTTTCTTCGTCTTCGAAGTACGGCGCCAACCCACCACCGATCATCTTCGCCGCCGCAAACCCCGGGTGTCGCTGCGCTATCCCGCCTTCCATCTGCGTCCACAGCACTACCGCACTCTTGTTCATGTAGATTAGCTTGTTCACGTCGTTCGATAACGTCACCGGCATCGTCACTTCGTCCAGCGCTACCTTGATGCGCATGGTCTCGGTAGCCACACGTTGCGATTCTGCGGTATCAAATCCCAAGCGGGTCTGCATTGATTGCAGGCCCTGCTGAACTTTGCCGATCTCATCGTTCCGCACGACATCAAGCCGGCTGTTGTAATCGCCACCGGAAATCGTCTGGAACGTCGCCAGAATGCCCTTGAGCGGATCCTTGACGACCTTCTTGACCAACAGGAAGATCAGCAGCATCAGGATCAGAACAACGCCGAAAGAAGCTAAACCGAGCGCCAACTGCAACGACCGTGCGAGGCTGTCGAATTCGTCAATGTAGCTACCGCCGCCGATGACCCAGTTCCACTCGGCAAACTGGTCATAGACCACCACTTTCTCGCGCGCCACCGTGTCGCCGAGTTCCTTGTTGAGCCAGGGATAGCGTATCGTTCCCTGTTTCTTGTCGAGAATTTCCTTGATGAACTCATGTCCGGAGGCATCCTTGGACTCGAAAATATTTGCACCCTCTTTCGCCGGATGCACAATCAGCACGCCGCGGTCGCTGCCGGGACGATTGTCCAGCACGTAGTAATAGCCGCTGGCACCAGCCTTGACTGCCTTGATCTGCTGCCGCAACGTGGCAATTTCGCCAGTGACGTCGAGACCGACGAAGGTGGCGCCGATCACCTGACCCTCCTTGCCCTTGATCGGGTTGTAGCTGGTGTAAAAGTCCTTGCCAAACAATTTGGCCTTGCCAACGAAGGACTGGCCTGCAAGCAGCTTCTCCCGGGCCGGATGTTCCTTGCCCAAGGGTGTCCCGACGGCACGCTCGCCGTTCTCTTTCTTGACTGAAGTGGCGACGCGGATGAAATCGTCGCCATGCCGGACAAATGCGGTCGCAACCGCCCCTGTAACCGTGGTAAAGCGATCGACCTCGCTGAAGTTCTGGTTGACCGTCAGTTTGCCATGTTTGAGGATCGGCACGTCGGCGGCGGGCTCGACGGAAAACCCGTCGGGAAAATAGCTGGCAAAGACGTTGTTCAGTCGCGCCGACTCCTGGTTCAGCGCCTTGGCGCGCACTTCAACCATGCCGCGAATCAGTTGCAACTTGTCATTGAGCGTCTGGAGACCGTCCTTACCCAGCGAGTCGGCCATGTAACCACCGAGCAACACGGTGACGACGGCCATGATGACGGCAAATGCCGACGCGCTGGCCAACATGATCTTGGTCGACAGCGAGGCGTTGTCTATCGAC
>CAISUK010000603.1 GCA_903888645.1 uncultured Pseudomonadota bacterium
CGATCTCGGCGACGCCGAGCATCTGTGTCAGGTCGATGGCGTTCTGCACGATGTCGACCTTTGTCTCCAGCGACGGTTCGACGTTGACGGCGGCGTCGGTAATCAGCAGGTAGCGTGGATAGGTCGGCACATCCATCAGAAAGACGTGGCTGATGCGCCGTGCCGTGCGCAGGCCAGTGTCCTTGGCTACCACTTCCGACATCAACTCATCGGTATGCGCGGAGCCCTTCATCAGCGCATCGACCTTGCCTTCGCGGGCCAGCGATACGCCGACTTCGGCAGCGGCATGGCTATGCGGCACGTTGAAAATTTTGCAGCCGGTCAGATCGAGGCCAAGTTGCGCGGCCAGGGAGCGAATTTTTTCCTCGGGTCCGATCAGCGTCGGGAGCGCCAGACCTTCGTCTCGTGCCATCAGGGCGCCGCGCAGCGATTCGGTGTCGCAGGGATGCACGACGGCCAGCGCGATGGGATCGAAGCCACGGGTCTTGGCGAGCAGATTCTGATAGCGCGAGGCGCGCGTGCTGGTCAGGTGAACTTCGGGCATCAAGGCCCGTGGCCGCTTTATCTTCTCCGTCGGCGCCAGCACCTCGGCGGTACCGTGGATGACTTTCATGCCATCCTGATTGGTGCATAAACAGTCGAGGATGACATGGTGGTTGTGATCGAATTTGCGCTGGCAGGTGACGGTGACGGTGAGCACGTCGCCGACGCGGACCTGCGAGGAGAAGTGCAGGGTCTGGTCGATATACAGCGTACCAGGCCCTGGAAACTGCGTACCAAGGACGGTCGAGATCAACGCGCCACCCCACATGCCATGAGCAATTACCTCGTGGAACATCGACGAGCGGGCATACTCCGGATCGACGTGCGATGGATTGAAGTCGCCCGACATGATGGCGAACATCTGGATGTCTTCGGGTCGCAGCGTTCGCGTCAGCGTGGCGCTTTCGCCGACGCTGATTTCGTCATAGGTACGGTTTTCGATGAACTGGACATCGAGACGGCTGGCAGTCATTTTTTGCGGCTTTCCGGGTAAGTTCCGGCTATTCTCTTACCTTGTTTGTTGCAATGCAATATTTCGGTGGGTTCGTTGTGGGCAGTTCGCTGACCAACCGCCCCTCCCTAACCCTCTCCCGCAAGGGGAGATGGGATTTCGGACTCCCTCTCCCCCGACTGCGGGGGAGAGGGTTGGGGTGAGGGGCCAAGCCAGTTTGCGGCCCAGCGCAGCGCGGCTTCGAGATTGTTCTGGGCAGGGGGCGCGACTGGAGCGCCGAGTTCGAAGGACTCGCCGCGAATGGCCAGTAGCCAGGCAGGCGGCGGGGGTCCGTCCTCGATATCGACGTAAACCTGCAGCACCGCCTGTGGCGTCATGGCGTGACTGGTGAAACTGGCGTCACGCCGGGCCGCCACGGCTGATACGGCATAAGGCGCGTCGGCGTCGATGCTGGCATCAACGAACAGCACGCGTTTGCGCTGGTGCAGATCGAGCGCATGTTCAACCTGAAGCTGAAAGTCAGTCAGGCACTCGACTGCGCCCCATTCCGGATGGATTTCGGCAAGCGTTGCGATGCGCTCGCCGAATAGCGGCCCCAAGGCGTCGTCGCCACGGCTCGGGTTGCCCCAGGCGAAGATCAGCGTTGGCGCATTCATGGCCGGCGCTGCCGATTCAATCGTGACGCGCTTGGCCTTTTGCGTCGCGCCACAGCCGGTCGGCAACCGCACCTTCGGCGTCGATCAGCGTCACTTCGAGAGGCATCCGGCCGAGGGCGTGGGTGGCGCAGGAGAGGCAGGGATCGAAGGCGCGGATGGCAACCTCGATGTGATTCAGCAGGCCCTCGGTCAGTTCCCGGCCGTCGAGGTATTGCTTCGCCACGACGCGGATCGCCTCGTTCATCGCCTGGTTGTTGTGGGTCGTGGACACGATCAGGTTGGCGCGCGTGACCTGGTCGTTTTCGTCGACCTTGTAGTGATGGATCAGCGTGCCGCGCGGCGCCTCGATGACGCCAACGCCACGCTCGGCGCGCACGCCGGTGGCGACCAGGTCGCTGCCGACGATGTCGTCGTCGTGCAGCAGGTCCTTGATCGCTTCCGCCGCGTGCAGCATCTCAATCATGCGCGCCCAGTGATAGCCGAGCGTGGCGCCCGTGGCGCTGCCATTGTCGAAGGCGAGGAATTCCCTGCGTTCCTTGTCTGCCAGCGGGGTCGGGATGAAGTCGCAGTTATTGACGCGCGACAGCGGCCCGACGCGGTACCAGCCTTCTTCCGAATTGCCGAGCGCATTGAAGAACGGGAACTTCATGTAGCTCCACGACTTGACGTCCTCGGTGATGACCTCCCAGTAACGGCTGTAGTCGAAATGGTCGAACAAGGTGCTGCCGTCGGCGCGGCGGGCGCGCAGGCCGCCGTGGTAGAGGTCCAGCGCTCCGTCGGCACGCACCAGCCCCATGCTGTGGGCGGCGAAGCTGCCGAAGCTGTTGTACTGCTCGAGGTTCTTCTCGAACAGGCCCTTGATGATTTGCACCGCCTCGCGACTCCAGCCGACCATCTGATAAATATCCTTGAGCAGGGCGGCGCGCTCCTCGGCCGTCAGCGACTTGTTGACGCCGCCGGGAACCGAACCGGTGCCATGGACGCGCTTGCCGGCCGTCATGCGGATCACTTCCTGGCCGTACTTGCGCAGTAGCACCCCTTTCTTGGCGACCTCTGGTGCGGCGGCGATGACG
>CAISUK010000604.1 GCA_903888645.1 uncultured Pseudomonadota bacterium
ACGAGCAATTTGCCAGGAAAAAACGCTAGCACGCCAAACCACTGAAGTTTATAGGTATTTTTTGGCGCTTGTTAAACCTCGGTTATGCAAAACGCCTCACTGCAGGGGTGGCGATCGTCATTGCCGCGATGCCATCGCTCACCTCGGTGGCAAACGAGGGCAGCGCAAATACCTCTGGAAATTCTTGAACCTCGTTCCCAACCACTGACAAAGCATGCTCGCCTTCGTCTTGCGCCGTGTTGTCCAAGCCGTTCTGGTCATGCTGGTGGTCGGCCTGATCGCGTTCTCGCTGTTCACCTTCGTCGGCGACCCGGTGATGTTCATGCTCGGGGAGGATGCGACGCCCGAGGCGCGCGTGCGCATCACCCATCTGCTCGGCCTCGACCAACCGTTCTACGTTCAGTACTGGAATTTTCTCGGTCGTGCAGTAGAGGGGGATTTCGGTGTGAGCCTGCGCCAGGCTCGGCCGGTTTCAACGCTACTCATCGAGCGGCTACCGGCGACCCTGGAACTCTCTTGCGTGGCGGCGCTTTTGTCGCTTGCTGTCGGCATACCGTTGGGCATCTATACCGCGCTGAAGCGCAATTCATGGCTTGCGCAAGTTTTCCTCACAGTATCGCTAATTGGTGTGTCGCTGCCGACATTTCTCATCGGCATATTGCTGATCCTGGTTTTCTCGGTGCTGCTGGGCTGGCTGCCCTCTTTCGGGCGCGGCGACACGGTTGCGATCGGTTGGTGGACCACCGGGCTGCTCACCGCATCTGGACTCAAGTCCCTGATCCTGCCGTCGATTACGCTCGGCCTGTTCCAGATGACGCTGATCATGCGCCTGGTGCGCTCGGAAATGCTGGAAGTGCTGCGTACCGATTACATCAAGTTCGCACGGGCGCGCGGACTGACCGAGCGTTCGGTGCACTTTCGCCACGCGCTCAAGAACACACTGGTTCCGGTGATCACGGTCGCCGGCTTGCAACTCGGTTCCATCATCGCCTTCGCCATCATCACCGAAACGGTATTCCAGTGGCCCGGCATGGGGCTGCTGTTCATCCAGGCGGTGACGGTGGCCGACATTCCGGTGATGGCGGCCTACCTATGCCTGATCGCACTCATTTTCGTTGTCATCAATCTCCTGGTCGATCTGCTTTATTACGTCGTCGACCCGCGTCTCAGGCTGGATCGCGCGGCGCTGTGATTGTTTGCTCGCCCTGCCTAATCGCGCTTCGTGCATGGCGGCCGACCCAGTTGCTTTTTGCATAATTCGAATTACAATTTCAATGACGAAGTGATTCCGTCGGGTGCCCGTTATTCGGCAGCCCTATTCGAAAGAACGCTTCGCAGCATATATGCAGTGAACGAGGAGGAGCACCATGACATTTCCACAACGGTTTTTCGTCGCACTTGCCGCCATTAGCGCATTTTTTATAGCCGCTGTTCCTGCCCATGCCGCCACGCTGAGATGGGCGGCGCAAAACGACATCCTCACGCTCGACCCGCATTCGCAAAACCATTCGACCACCCACACATTCATGCGCCACACATATGAGGGGCTGGTGCGCTACTCCAGGGAAGGTCAGATCGAGCCATGTCTTTCGACGAACTGGGAGCAGATATCGGCAATTCACTGGCGTTTCCACTTACGAAAGGGTGTCAAGTTCCAGGACGGCACTCCATTCAATGCGGATGACGTGGTCTTTTCCTTCAATCGCATCCTGCAACCCCAAGGTACCAATCAGATAATAGTGTCCGGGGTGAAGGAGATGAAGAAGATCGACGATTACACCGTCGATGCGGTCCTCGCCAACCCCAATCCAGTGCTGCTGCGACAGTTTGTGGATTTCTTCATCATGAGCAAGACTTGGTCGGTACAGCATAAGTCCGAGAACGTGCAGGATTACAAAGCAAAGGAAGAGACATTTGCGTCTCGCAATAGCAATGGTACCGGCCCCTACATCATCAAGCTGTGGGAGCCGGACAAGCGCATTGTGCTGGCCGCCAACCCGGCCTGGTGGGACAAGCTGGAAGGCAACGTGACCGACGTGATCTATACGCCCATCAAATCCGCCGCAACCCGGGTTTCAGCACTGCTTGCCGGAGACGTTGACCTCGTCACAGACCCACCACCGCAGGACGTAGAACGGCTTCGCGGCGAACCAAAGCTTAAAGTGTTCGACGGTTTGGAGGCTCGCGTTATCTTCATTGGCATGGACCAGCACAGTCCCGAGCTACTTTATTCAAATGTCAAAGGCAGGAACCCGTTCAAGGACGTGCGCGTGCGCGAGGCCTTGAGTCTGGCTGTAGACCGCGAGGCCATCAAGCGCGTCACCATGCGCGGGTTGTCGCAGCCTGCGGCGCTCATGGTTGCGCCGGGTGCTCATGGATATTCCAGCGAAATAGATAAAGTAGTCCCGGTAAATGTCGATGGCGCCAAAAAGCTGCTCGCCGAGGCTGGCTTTCCGAACGGATTTGAATTTGGCCTCGACTGCCCGAATAACCGCTACGTCAATGACGAGCAAATTTGTCAGGCGCTTGTTGGCATGTGGGCACGCGTTGGGCTCACCGTGAAACTTCATGCACAACCGTTTGCGAGTTTCGCCGCCAAGTTACAGAATTTTGATCATAGCGCCTACTTGTTCGGCTGGGCTGTTACGACCTTCGATGCAAATCATGCACTGCAGTCGCTGCTACGCTCCAAAACGACTGGCGCCGATGGCAGTTTCAACCTTGGCCGGGTCAGCGATGCAAAGCTTGATGCGTTGATCGATGCGGCCAAGACCGAGATGGACAGCAAGAAGCGAGATGTCCTGCTGCGCGATGCACTTAGCTTGGCGCGCGACAATTACTACTACGTGCCCCTGCATTACCAAACCCGGCCGTGGGTGATGAAGAAGAACGTGTCTATGGTCTATGACGCGCTGGACAGCCCGAAAGCGCGGTTTGCGCGCGTAGACTGACCGAGGCGGCGGAGCGTCGGTGAGCCAAGTCGAAAGCTGGTTGCGGCAATCATGGAACCACGACGTGGTGTGGAGCTTGCGTCATTCGCCAACCGCGATAATTGCGGTGTTTTCAACACTCATCTGCGTCGGCGGCGCCCTTTTCGCACCCTGGATTGCGCCGCATAATCCGTTCGACAGCGCGAGCCTGAGTTTGAGCGACGGATTCACGCCGCCGTCATGGACACAGGCAGGCAATACCACGTATCTGCTCGGAACCGACGATCAGGGCCGCGACATTCTCTCGACGATCATGTATGGCGCCCGCATTTCGCTGGCCGTGGGCGTTGCTGCGGTGCTGTTTTCTCTGGTGCTCGGCGTCGGTCTGGGTCTCGTCGCAGGCTACGTCGGTGGCCGGCTCGACGCCTTCATCATGCGCGTGGCAGATATCCAGCTCTCCTTCCCGGCCATTCTGATCGCGTTGCTGATCGACGGTGTGGCGCGCGTGGTGCTGCCGCGCGAGGCGCACGATGACATCGCAATCTATGTGCTGACAGTCGCCATCGGCGTTTCCGGCTGGGTGCAGTACGCGCGGACGGTGCGTGGCGCGACCCTGGTCGAGCGGCACAAGGAATATGTACAAGCCGCCCGGGTGATCGGCCGCAGTTCCGCGGCGATCATGCTGCGTCACGTGCTACCCAACGTGATGGGTCCGGTACTGGTGCTTGCCACCATCCATATCGCCACCGCCATCATTGCCGAAGCAACACTCTCCTACCTTGGCGTTGGCGTGCCGCCAACCCGGCCGTCACTCGGTACGCTGATCCGCGTCGGCAATGACTTCCTGTTGTCCGGAGAATGGTGGATCGCCGTTTTTCCGGGTATCGCGCTGGTCGTTCTGATTCTGTCCGTGAATTTGCTGGGGGATTGGTTGCGCGATGCCCTCAACCCGAAACTGCGCTGACATGGGCAAGCCGCTGCTCGAGGTGCGCAACCTGCGCGTCGAGTTCCCGACGCGCCACGGCACACTGTGCGCCGTGGACGACCTTTCGTTTCACATCGCGCCAGGTGAGACGCTGGGCGTAGTGGGCGAATCGGGCGCCGGCAAGTCGCTGACCGGCATGGCCATCATCGGCCTGCTTGACCCGCCGGGCCGCGTCGCTGCGGGCGAGATCTGGCTGGAAGGTGAACGCATCGACAATCTGCCGCGAGAAGCCATGCGCCGAATCCGCGGCAAGCGCATCGGCACGATTTTTCAGGATCCGCTCACCTCGCTCAACCCGCTTTTCACAATTGGCGAGCAATTGATCGAGACCATCGACACGCACCTGCAAAGCGGCCGCCGCACCGCGCGCCAGCTCGCAATCGAGTTGCTGGCCGAGGTTGGCATTCCGGCGCCCGAACTGCGCCTCGATCAATATCCGCACCATTTTTCCGGCGGCATGCGCCAACGGGTTGTCATCGCACTGGCGCTCGCCGGCAAGCCGCGGCTGATCATCGCCGATGAACCGACCACGGCGCTCGACGTATCGATCCAGGCGCAGATCATTACGCTATTGAAAAAGCTGGCGGCCGAACACGGGGTGGCGGTATTGCTGATTACTCATGACATGGGCGTAATTGCGGAGACGGCGGACCGCGTGGCGGTGATGTACGCGGGTCGTCTGGCCGAGATCGGGCCGTTGCGCGAGGTGATCCACACAGCGCATCACCCCTATACCCGCGGGCTGATGAGCTCGATTCCCAAGCTCGGCGAGGGGCGCGACAAACTCGCGCAAATCGATGGTGCGATGCCACGGCTCAATGCGATTCCGCCGGGTTGCGCTTTCAATCCGCGCTGCCCTGAGCGCCTGGAGCGCTGCACCCGCGAGCGTCCCGCTCCGCTTCCGGTCAGAAGTAACTTCGCCGCTTGCTGGCTGTATGACAGATAGAACTGACGGGAGCTTGTTGCGGGTAGAGAAAATCGGGCGAGATTTCGACGTGTCGCGCCCCTGGCTTAATCGCGTTCTCGAACGTGAACCGCGGCGCAGCTTGTGCGCGGTGAATGAGGTGTCGTTCTCGATTCGAAAAGGCGAAACGCTGGCGTTGGTCGGCGAGTCCGGTTGCGGCAAATCCACCGTCGCGCGGATGATCGTCGGCCTGCACACGCCATCGCGCGGACGCATCGTCTTCGATGGCGCGGACCTTGCCGATCCGCAGTCGGCACCGTTGCGCCGACGCATGCAGATGATCTTCCAGGATCCCTACGCCAGCCTAAATCCGCGCTGGCGGGTGCGCGCCATTGTCGCAGAGCCTATCGTCGCCCATGGTCTGGTCCGTGACCAAGCGCGGCTAGCCGCGCGAGTCTCAGAGTTGCTTGCGCAGGTGGGGCTGGTGGCGGAAGACGGCGACAAATTCCCGCACGAGTTTTCGGGCGGCCAGCGGCAACGTATCTCGATCGCGCGGGCACTGTCCGCCAACCCCGAGTTCCTGGTTTGCGATGAACCGACCTCGGCACTCGACGTCTCGGTGCAGGCACAGATCCTCAATTTGATGAAAGATCTGCAGACCCGTCTCGGCCTGACCTATCTTTTCATTTCGCATAACCTTGCGGTCGTGGCGCATATCGCGACGCGGGTCGGTGTCATGTACCTCGGCAGCCTGGTCGAGATCGCCGACGCGAAACAACTATTCGAGCGGCCGCGCCACCCCTATACGCGCATGCTGATCGATGCGATTCCCGATCTGCAGATGACCGGCAAGGCGCGCACGCCAGTCGCCGGGGAGGTTCCCAACCCGCTGGCGCCGCCCAGCGGTTGCGCTTTCCATCCACGTTGTCCGCATGCCGATGGCCGCTGTCGCAGCGAGCGCCCTGAGTTGATTACGCAGGAACCTGGTAGCGCAGTGGCCTGCCAAGCAATTGGTAGGCGTGTAGGGCTGGATCACAGTTCCTTGTAGCCGGGAAAAGGATTCTCAAGCTTGGACATCCAGTGTTTTTCTCGAGAGAAAGTGGCTCATGGTCCAACGCACGGCTCGACTATAAAGGGCTTCACAGCAATGGCTAACTAACAAAATTTTCTTCGCTTATACGAAAACCACGCGCTTTGCTGAAGCGTTCCTTGAACGCGATGGCGTTGTCGCGTGGAACGCTCTGCCAAGGAGGGACAGTATTCGCTGCGGACCATTTGTTTCTGGTATCTTCCGCTGCCGCATTCCCCCCACCTTCTTTCGCTGCAACGATGTCACTCACGCAACGATTTGCCCGCTTCACCTTGCGCCGGCTCGGCTGGCGATGCATCGATCTGCCGCAGCGGCCCGAACGGGCAGTGGTCATAGCCTATCCGCATACGTCCAACTGGGATTTTCCGATCGGTCTTCTGGCCATGTCGGCACTCGGCCTGAATGCCCGCTGGGCAGGCAAGGACACGCTATTCCGCGGCCCGATGGGGCCGGTGATGCGCCGGCTCGGCGGCATCGCCGTGAATAGGCGCGAACGTACCGGTTTCGTCAGCCGGCTGGCCGCCGAGCTACGTCAGGGGCAGCCCTTCATGCTGGTCATCGCCCCGGAAGGCACGCGCAGTCTGACGGAGGGATGGAAATCGGGCTTCTACCGCATCGCTCATGCGGCTGACGTGCCGGTCGTAGTCGCCATGGTCGATTACCCGCGCAAGGAAATCGGGCTGCTGGCGAGCATCGCCCTCAGTGGCGACGAAGCCGCCGACATGGCTCGCATCGTCGCCTGCTACCAGGACCGCCAAGGAAAAAGACCGGAGTTGGCCTCGCCGATTCGCTTGATCTAGGGCGATCAATGCGCGTCATCTCCGAAAGCTAGCTGGCGGCCGGCTAGTTTCCCGCGCCCGGCTTCGACGGGCATTTCGCGTTTCGACAGTAGCGATATCCCGTTTCCTTGTATTCGCCCATCCAGCAGTCTTCGCAGGGACTGCGGTCGTCGAGGAGGGTCCTCACTTCCTGTTCAGGTTGCGTTCGGGAGACGTTTTCGTTGTTGTCTTGCATCGCTGACTTCCTGTTCAGGTGCGGCGCCGTCGCCCCAATTTGCCATCAATAGTGAGTAAAGAACCGCAGCGCGAGCAACGGTTATCCTTTTACCCGCGCCTGCCAATGATGATACCAATATCGATGGACCGCAAGACCAGGCATTGTCAAATGCGGTGTGATCGTGTGGTTCGCGGTAGCGCATCGGTCGAATCCGACCCTGCTGGTGATGAAGTCGAAAAATTGGATGAACCCGATGAACCCGCGCGAAAAGATTTGGAGTACAGTTCAAAGCAGTTGCTACGGGAATACTAGAAGAGAACACAAGAAGAAAAAACAAAGGCCGCAAGAGCCTCGTTGCAACTGGCGGCTGAATTGGATTGATCATTCTCGGGAGGAACTCATCATGATCGTGCGGCGACGCACCTGGTTGTACCGACTGGCAGGGCAGATGTTCGCTCAGCTCATTTCCTTCGAGCGGCCTGTCACCGCTTCGATGGCCCGCAGCGTCATTCGCCGGAAGGTCGGCAATCCGCTGGAGATCTGGGGCCGCGGCAACACCGATCCGGTGCCAATACACAAGTAACAAGTAGCGCGACTGCCGGGGCAGTATCTTCGCTGCTCCCGGTCAGTGGAAATCGCGACTGGCCGTATTTAGACTGCCGAGCAGGTCGCTGCGGTCGACCAGTCGCTTGGCGATCAGGTGCACGACATCCCCTTCCCGCTGAATCTGGCCATAGACGCCAAGCAGTCGCGCCGTCAACAACTCGCGTCGCTGGTGCTCGACCAGCGCGCCATGAACAACGACATTGGTATTGCCGGTCTCATCCTCCAGCGTTACGAACACAATCCCGCTGGCCGTTCCCGGTCGCTGCCGGCATGTGACGAGGCCAGCTGCGCGGGCCGATTTGCGGTCCGGGTGCGCGGCAAGCTGTGCCGCCGTTTCAAAGCGCAGCTTCGATAATGCCAAACGCAACAGCGCGAGCGGATGCCGATTGAGCGTGAAGCCGAGGTGGCGGTAATCGGCGATCAAATCCTCGCCCTCGCCTGGCGCCTGTAATGACAATGTTTTTTCAGAGAAACGCGCTTCGCGAATTACTTCCGGCAGCGCTGCGGCACCGGCCGCTTGCCAGTGTGCCTGGCGGCGATGTCCGGCGAGGGCGGCCAGCGCCCCGGCCGACGCCAGACATTTGAGATCATGCTTGCCGATGCGGGCGCGGCAAGCCATGTCCTCGACATCGCTGAAAGGCGCGGCAGCACGGGCAGTGAGAATGCCCACGGCGGCCTCGCGCGTCAGGCCCTTCACCAAGGCCAGGCCGAGCCGCGCGGCACTGTTCTCGATGCTGCATTGCCAGGCACTGGCGGTGACATCGGGGGGAAGTATTTCAACACCATGGTGGCGGGCGTCCTGAAGCAACTGCGCGGGCGCGTAAAAACCCATCGGTTGCGAGTCGAGCAGGGCGCAGAGAAAGGCCACCGGGTGGTGGCGCTTCAACCACGCCGAGGCATAGACGAGCAGGGCGAAACTCGCCGAATGGGATTCGGGAAAACCGTATTCGCCGAAGCCGAGAATCTGCTGGTAGATGGCGTGGGCGAAGTCATCCGCGTAGCCACGTTTGCGCATGCCCTCGAGCAGTCGCTGTTCCATGGCTTCGATGCCGCCGCGTTTGCGCCAGGTTGCCATCAGGCGGCGCAAGCGATCAGCCTCGCCGGGGGTGAAACCGGCGGCGACGACAGCCAGTTGCATCACCTGTTCCTGGAAAATCGGTACGCCCAAGGTTCGCTCCAGAACGATCTTGACAGCTTCGGACGGATAGTCGACCGCTTCCATTTTTTGCCGTCGGCGCAGATAGGGATGCACCATGCCGCCCTGGATCGGCCCGGGTCGGACGATGGCCACTTCGATGACAAGATCGTAAAACTTGCGTGGCTGCAAGCGCGGCAACATGCTCATCTGCGCGCGAGACTCGACCTGAAAAACGCCGACCGAATCACCCGCGCAAAGCATGTCATAAACGGCCGGATCCTCGGCCGGCACATCGGCCAGGCCGAACGGTGTGCCGCGCTGCGTGGCGACGTGATCGAGGGCACGGCGAATCGCCGTCAGCATACCCAGCGCCAGGATGTCCACCTTGAGCAGACCCAGCGTGTCGAGGTCATCCTTGTCCCACTCGATGACCGTGCGCTCAGCCATTGCCGCGTTCTCGATCGGCACCAACCGGGCCAGCGGCCCGCGCGAAATGACAAAGCCGCCGACATGCTGCGAGAGGTGACGGGGAAAGCCGATCAGTTCATTGACCAATGCGATCAAGCGCTTCACGTTCGGCGATTCGGGATCGAAACCGCATTCGGCGATGCGCTCCGGCAGCACCTTGCGGCCGTCCCACCACGATAGATTGCGGGCCAGATGGTCGAGCCGGGCCAAGTCGAAACCGAGCGCCTTGCCGACATCGCGGATGGCACTTTTCGGCCGGTAACTTATCACCGTCGCGGCCAGCGCGGCGCGGTCGCGGCCGTATTTGCGGTAGATGTACTGGATCACCTCTTCGCGGCGCTCGTGTTCGAAATCGACGTCGATATCCGGTGGTTCGTGGCGCTCCTTGGAGATGAAGCGCTCGAACAGCATGCTCATTCGCGCCGGATCGACCTCGGTAATGCCCAGCGCGTAACAGACCACTGAATTTGCCGCCGAGCCGCGCCCCTGGCAGAGGATGTGCTGTTGCTTCGCCCAGGTGACGATGTCCGCCACCGTCAGGAAGAAAGGCTCATAGCCGAGTTCATTGATCAGCGCCAGTTCGTGCTCGACCAGTTGTGCGACATGCGCTGGTATGCCTTCGGGATAGCGGCACTTGAGCCCAACTTCGGTGAGCTTGCGCAGCCAGGAAGCGAAGCTCTCGCCTGCCGGCACCAGTTCATCCGGATATTCGTACTTCAGTTCGTCGAGTGAAAACTGGCAGCGTTCGGCGATGTTCACGCTTTCGATCAGCAGTTCGGGCGGGTAGGTTTCGGCCAGCCGTGCCAGGGATCGCAGATGACGCTCGCCGTTTGGGTGCAGCGCCTGCCCTGCCGCCGCCACGGTAACGCCGAGACGAATCGCCGTCAGCGTATCCTGCAGCGCCCGCCGGCCACGCCGGTGCATGTGCACGTCGCCCGCCGCGACGAGCGGCAGGCCGGAGGCGCGACCGAAGTCGATAAGTTGATGCAGCCGCGCCCGGTCGTCCTCGCCGCAGTGTAGTTCCACCGCCAACCATGATCGACCGGGAAAGCGCTCGGCCAACCATGCCGCGTCTGCCGGATCCGGCTCAGCTTCGGGTAGCAGAAGCGCCAGACATTCGGGCAATCCTGCCGCAATATCGTCGCGGTTCAGCCGGTATTGGCCCTTAAGTGCGGCTCGCCGACCGCGACTGATGAGTTCGCTCAAATTGCCGTAACCGACGCGACTGGTCGCCAGCAGCACCAGTCGCGGGCCGTCGGCCAGCACGATTTCGCTGCCGATGATGAGCTTGAGGCCATTTTCCTTCGCGGCGATGTGAGCCCGTACTACCCCGGCCAGCGAGCATTCATCGGTGATCGCCAGCGCCGCGTAGCCGAGTCCATGGGCGCGCGCCGTCAGTTCTTCCGGCTGGGAAGCACCACGCAGGAAGGTAAAGCTGGAGAGACAATGAAGTTCAGCGTAGCTGGGCCGCATACTGAAATAATATACAGTATTTGGCTAAGCATCTCCAACGCAATGAACCGCACCATTCGACCTGCCGGACAATAAAGGCCCTGTTAACTTATTGTTTAATTGTGAGTTAATGCAAACTTTCAAGTTGTTTTCCGTCGTCTATGGAAAACAAACTCCCGTCGCGAACACTGCAATCGCTACCGGGTTACCGTAATTGCCGCGCCCTCAATGGCGAGTCAATCTCAATCAAGCTTGCGGCAAGGCATGTCTATAATAATCACACCATGGACGACACCAAGTTCAACTTCCGGATTACCGCCTATACGCCCGCGACGATTCCCATGAGTCGGCTCGCGGAATATATGACGCAGTATGCCGCTCTATTGGGGAGCAGCGAGCATGTCCATTTTGAGAAGTTGAAAAAGGGCAGCACCGTGCTGTGCGCCCGAGTCGAGCATGAAGACGTGCCGAAAGTTGAGCAACGCCTCCATCAGGCCGGCCATGCCGACGCGCCCGTTGACGTGGCGCGCAGCTACAACACCATCAATAGTTACCTGAGGTCGGACAACGCCGAGGGAGCCGTCAAGCGTGAAGGCGGCGCACAGATCATCAAGTTCCCTGGTTGCAAGCAGGCGCTGCCGCAGCGTATCGGGCCGATCAAGGAAGCCGGGCAGCTTGAGGGGGAGATCGTCCGTGTTGGCGGCAAGGATCGCACTATCCACGCGCTTCTGATCGGACCGGATGGCGAAGAATACAAACTGACGACGACTAGCCGTGATATGGCCAAGGAGTTGGGCAAGCACCTATTCACATCTGTGCGTGTGAATGGTACGGGTACGTGGTCCCGCAACGAAGCAGGTCAGTGGGAACTCGAAGGCTTCACGGTTCAGGAATTTGAGCCGCTGAGTGACCGCAGCCTGATCGAAGCCGTCGCCCGCTTGCGAGGGATCGAGGGCAGCGAATGGGAGCGGATGGCCGATCCGCTCGCCAAATGGCGCGAACTGCGCCAGAACTAGCTGCACCAGAAGGCATGACGGCTCTCTTCGATACCAGCGTCCTTCTGCTGGCGATGCATCCAGACGCCTCACCGCCCATTGATCCAGCCACCAAGAAAGCGCTTGAGCACCCCAAGCAGCGGGTCGATTACCTGATCCGCAATCTCAGCAAGGCACGCAAGAAAATTGTCATCCCGGCACCGGTCCTGACGGAAATACTTGTCCATGCGGGCGAGAGCACCAACGAATATGTGCAGAATTTCCAACAGCCGCCGTTTCGCATCGTGCCGTTCGATACCCGCGCCGCCATCGAGTGCGCCAGTGCGATTCATCGCCATGGCATAAAGGGCAAGGGGAGGGAGAACCCGCGGGCCAAGATCAAGTTCGACCGCCAGATCATCGCCATCGCTCAGGTCGAGCGCGTCGAGACGATCTACTCCGACGACGGTGATATCTTCAAGTACGGCACCCAGGCGGGCATCGAGGTTATCCGATCCTATGAACTGGAGCTCGATCCGGAAGACCGCCAACACCGACTGGATCTCGAACCCGTCGATGGCGACGACGAACTGCCCACTGCTTAACCGCCAACGCAACCAGCCAACTCGCTCTCGAAACGGGCAAAACTGACCGATCGCCGCATTCGTTTCAGATCCAGGGCCGCTGCCGTCAGGACGCGAATCGCATGGACCCTGTCTTCGTAGCGCCAGTTATGGGCAGTCTTGAAATGCTTGACCATTGCGGCTTTGGGCTGTTGAACTGCATCGGGCGCCCTGACGCGCTTCGCATGATACGGGTGCGCAGGCGTCGACAGGTAAGCCGCAATTGCTTGGTCACAGGCCAGCAGCCAACTTTCGAGTTCTTGCTCGATACATATCAGATGCACAGGTGCCGTAATCGGTAGTCCGGCATCCTTCAGGCTGGAAAGCAAAGCCTGCCGCTCGTCGTGTCGGCAGGGTTTGTTTTTCATGTCCGGCCATGCCGGGCGCAAGTCCCACACAATCAGCACACAAGCGCAGCCATCCTTGAGCATTTGGGCGGCCACTTTGCCGGCGTCGCGCAACAGATTCTCCTTGTTGTCCAGGGTGGCACTGGTAATCCTGGTTCCGGGCTTGAGAAGTGCGGCCAGGTATTCACACACTTGCTTGTCGGCGCCTTGCGGCCCGCACTCGAATATCAGGCCGATGGTCACTTTGCGGCCTCGTGCAATGTACCCATCGTGTAAAGCCGGCCCGGCGCGAATTCCTTGGCCCATTCATTCAGCTTGGTATTACTGTCTGGGCGGTAGAACTTGGGTTCGCCACTTTCATCGCGGGCGACCAGCACCAGTTGATCCAGCTTGAGCAAGTCGAGCAGATAGGGGGAATGGGTCGTCAGCACCACTTGGGTCAAGCCACCCAGCACCGCAGTGCGTATCTCTTCCACCAGCAGATGAATGCTGCGCGGGTCCAGACCGTTTTCGATTTCCTCGATCACGATCAGTGGCGGCGGGTTCGGATGTCGTAACAGGGCCAGCAGCGCCAACATGCGCAGCGTGCCGGTAGACAGCATCCAGCCCGGCACCTTGAAATTTGCTTCAGTCAGTTGAAGGTAGGTCTTGCGTTCCAGCTCCGAAGTGATCGACGGCTGCAAATCGCGGGCATAGGGCAGCACGTAGGCCATGGTCTCGACGATGCCGTCGAATGCCGCCTGATCGAGCGAGCGGATGTAGCGCAAATAGTCGGCAATGTTCGAGCCGCTCTTATCCAGGCGAACGCCGCCTTCGGTCCGTTGCTGCGGGACGGGCTCGCCCATTTTCTCGGGCTGTAGCGTCAGGAACTGCCAGTCGCGGACATGTTGCGCTTCGCGCTCGATCTCCGCCGATGGCACGCTCAATATCGAACGCCCGGCGCCCAAGGTCTGAGCCGCACCAATCTTGTCCCGTTCGACAAATTCACCGTCTATTCCGGTCAATCGTTCCGCGGATATGAACATGCGATTCGCCGCTGGATCATTATTGGCTTCCAGCAATAGCCGTGACGCTTTGCGTGGCGAGACTCCCAGTGCCAACTCGAAAGCCATGGGGTTAAGCGATTTGCCTGCGCGTTCCTTGGCCTCTGCGCCCTTATGCCGGGCGTGCTCTATCCCCTTCCAGCGTTGCATGGCAACGTCGAGGCCGTCGTGGACGATGGTCTGGTAAGTTTCCAGTGCTTCGACAAGGCTGGACTTGCCGCTACCGTTGTTGCCGATAAAGACCGTGAGCGGCCCCAGCTTCACCACCTTGGTATCGACAATGGCCTTGAAGTTGCGGGCGCGGATGCTTTGTAGCTGCAGTTTTTCAGCCGGTCTCATGTGACCAACCCCCTCTCCACATCACGGTACGCATTCAGTGCCGCCACTTTAACCGGCTCGGCGACAAGGGGGAAGGTGCCGAGGATGTGCGCGAACTCGGATTCTGTCAGGCCGTAGAGGTGAGCCACGAGGCCATCGAGTTCGGCGCGGATGCGGCCTCGCTCAGAGGGGACCAAGGATTTATAGCCTTTGAGACCGACTTCTTTGGCGAGGTCGTCGAACTCGGGGCTTATGCAGGTCAGGCGTGCGGCACGATTTACGATCGACCTTACAGCCGCATGATCGGCTGGAAGTCGAGGAACGGGTAGCTGATATAGGTAGAAAAAATTGATCGTTGTAGTGACTTTTTGTCGCAGTACCCAGTCCATGACGAAGCTGTTCCAGATGGCGCAAAGGAAAAGCTGCGTTGCGCTGGTGATTAAACGCACACCCCTGTCGTCGAAAACTCTTACGGTTGGAACCTTGTTACCGTGAAACGTTGGCGGAATAACAGCTGAAATCAAAGTTCGGGTGTCGGTGTTACGTGCGATGTCCCGGAACCCCAATCGATAGGTTTGATAGTCGAGCATCTGCCTTTCATCTTGTCGACGCCCAAGTACGGCCGCCCGCCCTTCTTTTATGTCGACCCAATAGCTTGGCTTTTCATAAGCTGCATCGAATTGCCAGATCATCTTGCCAACGAATAATGGCACTCTTCCCTGGGCTGGTTCGACCTTGAACAGCCCGCTGTCGTTAGTCATATGGAATTCTGCGGTGAACGAGACATTCCAAGTATTGGCGATCTGTTCTCCAAGCAACGGGAACCGCAACATCTTCTCCGCGATGCGAACGTCCCACTCGCTCTTGAACTCCATCACTGAATGTGAGTCCGGCGAGAGTCGGCGGATCAAATCCACATCGAGCCAAAGCGCGCCCTCGGACGGAAAGCGATCCAGTTCCGCTACGTCGTGGCGCATGAAGGCAGCAGGGAAACTGCTGGTCCCTTCCGTCGGCAGCAGCAGGTCAGCGGGTGGCGCGCTCGCATTTTGTTCACCTGCTTGTTGTGCGCGCCGGAAGCTGATCTTCTCGAACGTCAGGACTACGAACTTGAATCGGCTATCAACGCCCTCAAAAATGGTCTTGCGATTCTCAAAGCAATACAGTCCCTCGATATAAGTTTGATCGAATAGGAGATCGCGCAAACCCTTCGCACCGAGATCCGTGTAAATGCCACTTGGGATGACGATCCCGCAGTGACCGCCGGGACGCAGCAGGCTAAAGCTGCGCTCGATGAAAAGCTTGTAGAGATTGACGTCGGAACCCGTTTTCTTGCCGCCTACGATGGCCGACTGAAAGCGGTATTCCGGAGCGGACCGGAACCATGCGCTCATGTGCGGAAAGCGGCTCTCGTAGACCAACCACGCCTCGCGCACGGCCTTATTTTTGAGCAGCTTATCCTTTTCCTTCTCGAACTCCTTGATGGTCATCTTGTTCTTGCTGACGAGATCGGAATGTTCGGCGAAGAATTCCTTGGCCTGGGGTTTGAAGACTTCCCACGGTGGATTGGTCAGCACGATGTCGAAGCCGCCTCGCTTTTGCATGATTTCGTCGAACACATAACCCCAGTGCAGCGGCGTCTCGGCGTCGATGTCGGTGCGATCGATACGGCGCTTCTTCGGTTTGCCCAGCGCCTGCTTGTCGGCATCCCAGGTGGCCTGTTCGTACTTGACGCCGAGGGCATCGAACTGGTCGCGCAGCAATTCGTTGAGAATGCCGTTGGCGAATTTCATTTCGGTATCGATGCCGTCGCGGATGCCGCGCAGATCGGCGTGCTGGCCGAAGAAGTCGGCGGTATGACGATACAGGTCAAGCTGGCGATTCTTTTCTTGCAGTAGCCGGCGGAAGGGCGGCTTGAACAGGTCGTCCTGCTTGCGGTCGAATTCATGCTCGTCCACCCGCATTAGCCCGACCAGCGAATTACCGGACAGAATGTTGAAGTCGATGTTGGGTAGCGGTTCCAGGTCGGTGACGCTATTAACGGATGAAACCATGGCCAGGAAAAGCCGCAGCTTGGCGATTTCGCAGGCCTCTTCCATGATGTCGACGCCGTGCAGGTTGTCGGTGACGATGCGGCGCTTGATGAAGTAGCCAACGCTGGGGTGATCCTTGCGGATGCCCTTGAGCCAGTTTTCCAGTTCGCGACTGGCGCCGAGTTCGGCACGGCCGACGACGGCGTAATAAATGTTGATGAGCACCTTCAGCGCCGCAACGAGGAAGGCGCCGGAACCGACGGCCGGATCGAGGATGGTGATGGAAGGCAGTACCTCGTTCACCAGCTTAAGGGCGGTGCGTGCATCCATGCGTGCCAGCATTTCTGCAACCGAATCGAACTGTATTGCCGGCAGATTCAGCTCCGGTACGGCGGGCTCGTTGATCCGCTCCAGCACCAGCTTGTGGATGCCGCGCTCGGCCAGGTAGCCGGTGATTTCCGGCCGCGTGTAGTAGGCGCCGAAGGCTTTCTGGTTGATATATTTTTCGAAGATGTAGCCCAGCACGTCGGGATTGATTTCCTCCGGGTTGCCGGCGGGTGTGTCGTCCAGATGCCAGGAGAAATCCGAGAAGACCTTGAAGACGCCGGCGAAGGCTTCATCCGCGATGCGCAGGCCGGTGCCGACGCGCGGCTGGCCGGCGGCATCGAGTTCCAATTTGTGATGGAGGAAGAGACCGCCGTTGAGATAGGGAATCTTGCCGGTCAGCGCACGCGCCTGCTTGCTACGCTGGTCTTCGGGACGCGCGAACGCCTCGAAGAACAGGGCGTTGAGGAATTCACCGAAGAAGCGGTCCTTGGCGCGCGCTTTCGATTCTTCGAGCTTTTTCGGCAGATAGTCTGGGTCGCCGCCGTTCAGAAAAAACTTCATTTGCAGGAACCAGACGAACATCAGCCGGTTGAGGATGACCGAGGCATACCAGCGGCGCTCCCGCTCGTCGTCAATGCCTTCGATGGCATCGAGCAATGCCTGATGCTGTTCCTGATAGCGCGTGAAAAAGCGCTTGGTGGTCTTCTCGACATCGAGCGCGGCGGCCATGCGCCGGGCCACTTCCAGCACCGGGATTCGACCTGTTGCGTCGAGTTCGGAAAGCTCCACCACCATGGCGTGCAACTTCGAGGCGAACAGGTCGACAGGCTGGCCGCGGAAATACTCGTGGCGACGGGCGGTGGTCCTGGGCTTGCCGGTATCGGCATCCTTGCCGCGCTTTACCCAGTACCAGAGGCTTTGGCTCGGGTCACTCTGCCGCTCGGTGAAAATCAGCAGATTTTCATGGTGCTTCTGACTGATATGCCGCCAGATCGCCATGCGCTGCGTTTCGTCGGGCCAGCCATGTTCTATTACGATTTGCAACACCGCAACGCCGGCCAACTGCGCCACCATGCGTTGCGAAAACGCGATGTCCTTGAGCTGGTCCGATTGCCAGTCGCGCTCGCCGCGCGGCGGATGCTCCCAGCCCAGTACATCGACAAAAAGCGCATTGAAGTTGAAGGCGGTGAGGTACTTCTGGAAGCTGGGTAGGTCGAGGCGCGCCATGGAGTTCAGTGACCGGATAGCGAGCGCTGCAAAAAGTACTGGCACAGAGCGGTAGCGGCGCGCTCCTGCCATGTCATAACTCTTTCCATATCTGTGAGCGAATTCCAATAAATCATATGGTTATGAGTTCCAGACTTGTCTTAACTCGGTCATATCCCGGGCTAATCCCCGGCGCGGGTGTAGTAAGCGCCACGTCGCGAACCACGCAGTTCTAGCGACCCGCTTATAAGACGCGTTGCCACCTCATTCATCCACATGCTCGCAGAGGAATTGTTTTGGACGCTTGAATATTGATGGTTAAGAACTAAGGTAGCCTTACCAACGGATATTGAGGGAAGGCTTTGGCCCAGGTAATTTCAGTCAGCACCAGGCAGTCTGAAACGTAATGCCTTGCCCAAGGTAACTTGGCCTCGTGCCGCAGCCTGCCAAGCAAGCGATCCTTGAATCCGAGCAGTAGTGCCGGCTCAAGGGAAAGCGCTTCTGCGCCGAGTAGAAACACGTAAAGGATTGGTTTCGTCTCGCGCTTCATCAGGTGCAGCCAGGTATAGCTATCCCTTGCCTTGGGAGTTAGTTCCTGCGCAATCAAGGTATCGCTGATCATCTTCTTGATGAACTCGGCACGGGAACGCTCGATGGCAGCCAGCGCCTTGGCGTCACCTCCCTTGGGCCGGCAGGAAGGGTCCTTTATTTCTAACATCACGAGATGACGACTGTCCTCGATGACGAAATCGACCAATTGCATTCCGTGGGGCATCGTCGCCGATGGATCATCCAGTTTTTCGACAGCCTGCGCTGCAGAAAAATCGAACTCGAGTTCCGCCTCGCATACCTTCACTTCGCACCATCCTTGAAGGCGCGACTGATGTCGCGCTGATAGAGATCTGCAAAGGTTTGCGCGATAGCATTTGGATCAACGTCGTGGTAGGACTCGCCCGATCGCGAAATCACGGCGCCGGAGTCGTCCCGAAATAGCGACACATAGCGAATCTTGTCAGGCTCCTTCTTGCGCAAATCAAATTCCTTGAGCAGTACGTAGTTATGGGTACTGAGGAATACCTGTACGCCGAGCCGCTGCAATTCAAGGATCACTTCTACAGCTTCACCCATTAGCGATGGGTTCAGGTTGGCCTCAGGTTCATCCCAGAATAGGACCGACCCCGCAAGAAGTGTTCCGTTCTGAATCAACAGCCAGATCAGTGCTAGCTTGCGCATGCCCTCGGCCAACAGCGTGAACTCAAGATCGCCCTGCTGATTCTTCAGAAAGAAGTATTCCCCCTTCGCAATCACCTTTCCTTCAATGGCTTTTTGTAAGGCCGTTAGCAGGCGTGTGCGTTTGTTGTCGGTTGGCCCGAGTAATTTTGGCAGGAAGGCGCGCTTGATGATATCCAGATAAACTTCCTCGAAAGCAATTTCCCGCTTGGAAGCGGTGGCAAGAAATCCGGGAGCGTGGGCCAACATCTCCTTTACTGGGATATATGCGCTTTCCAGTGATTCTTTCTTCCAACCTGTTTCACCGTTTACGCGAATGTCTTCGGTCTTTAGCGTGTGATTAGAGAACTCCGCCGTTAACTTGCTACCACCTTCACGAGTAATCGCGATGCGCGTCGTGACGCTGGTGCTCTGCCGACGGGAAAGGCGCCCTACCCTGCCTTCATATGGGCGGAAAACGCTGACGAATTTGAGGCCAAAGCCTCTATCTATATCCTCACCGACCGTGATTGCACAGGCGGCGTACAGCGTTTTCAAGAGGTGTGTCTTACCTGTGCCATTGGCTCCGATCAATACGTTCACGCCAGAAGAGAAGCTTTGCTCCAGTTGGGCGAATGCAGTGAGGTTGTTCAGCTTTATGCGCGTTATCTTGCTCATGGATGGCTACTCCTGGCCAACGATTCGATCTGTGTCAGCAGCATTATGCAATCAATCCCAGCGAGCACACCACTCGCGGGTCGCGCAGCGCGGCATCTTCCTCGGCATAGGTGAGCCGGCCTTCCTCGCGCAGCGACTTCACGGCGTCGCCTAGCTCTTCGTCATTGACGCCGCTGCGCATCAGGCGGTTGAGCAGGTCGGCGGCGGTTTCCAGCAAGGGGCGCTGGTAGATGTCGTCGAGCGCTCGTTCGAGTTCTTCGTCGCGGAACAGGGTATTCATCTGCTGTTCGGAATAGTGCTTGAGCCGCTCGTAGGAACGCCGGCGCGGATTCGAGGGACGACCGAGTCCGCCGCCTACTGCCTTGTCTTGCGAAACGGCGAGGTGCAGGCCCTTGGCCACCAGATCGTGGTGGTGCTCGATGCGTGGAACTGCCGGTGTGCCAGCTACACACTCGGCCGCGCGCAGCACGGTGAATTGCGATTCCGTGACGATCTTGCCGTCCTTGCCAATCCAGGCGAGATGGTCGTTGCCTTCGGGTGATTTGACGTAGACCAGTACGCCCCCCTTTTCCGCCTCTTCGCCGAGCAAGGGGAGGCGAGAACTGTCGAGCTGAAACGTCTTGGCGGAATATACCACCGGTGGCAGCGATTCTACGGCGCGGGCAAGTTCGGGATCGTGCTCGGTGGCCTGCTTCCAGATTTGCCATGCATAGGACGCCAGGTCGACCTCATCATCAGTATCGTCGAGTACGCCTGACTGCTCGGTATAGAGATTGCGGATGGTGTTGGCTTCGTCGTCTTCGAAGAAGGCCTCGTCGGTGCCCACTACCTCTGCATTTTCCAGAAGCCGCTGGCGGATGCGAGCGCGCAGCATGATGAGATTTTCCACGCCGTCGGTCGGCAGGAAGGAATAGCAGTGAATTTCCTCGGCGCGCTGGCCGATGCGATCGACGCGGCCAGCGCGCTGAATCAGGCGGATGATGGCCCAGGGCAGATCGAAGTTGACGACCACATTGCAGTCCTGCAGGTTTTGTCCTTCGGATAGAACATCGGTGCAGACCAGCACGCGCAATTCGTCCGCCTTGCTGACGGTCTTGTTATTCGATTTGGGCGAGAAGCGGCAGGCCAATCCGTAGGGATCGGCGCTGGCACCGCTGGCCATGCCGATCTGCGTAATCCCCAGCTTGCGCAGCTCGCGCGCCAAGTAGCGTGCTGTATCGGCAAACTGGGTGAATACCAGCACTTTGTCTTTGCCGTGCGTCTTGGCGACCAGCTTGTGCAGCGCAATCAGCTTTTGGTCGTGCTGTGGATCCCAATGGCCGTGGCTGCGCAACAGCTCCAGCAAGGCTTGGGTGTCATGCGCCAGGTCTTGCGCCAGGGTTTTCTTGAAAAGCGTTGGCCGTATCCACTTGAAGCGCCGTTTGTACTCGGTGGCGTACTGCTGATACACCGCCTTGGCG
>CAISUK010000605.1 GCA_903888645.1 uncultured Pseudomonadota bacterium
CCGACACGCATCATCTTTGCCCCTTACGAGGACTGATGCCGGACTTGACGGTGCGCATGACGATGCCGCAGTTTCGCTTCGTCACGACAAACGCACCGCACCCCTTGTTCGTCGGTGGATATGGCGCCGGCAAGACCCATGCAGCGGTGTATCGGGCTTGTTATCTGAAACAGAAATACCCGAATCTGAATGTGGCGTACTACCTACCCACCTACGATCTGGTGAACACGATTGGCTTTCCGCAATTCGCGGAAGTCATGGAGCAGTTGAAGATTACCGGCAAGATTCTCAAGAGTCCCATGCCCTGCGTGAAGATCGGCGCCGGCATGATCATCTTCAGAACGATGGACACGCCAGAGCGAATCATCGGTTACGAGGTCGCCGATAGCCTGGTCGATGAACTGGATACCTTGCCGACCGATAAGGCCCGTGATGTCTGGTCAAAGATCGTGGCCAGAAACCGGCAGAAGAAAGCCGATGGGTGCGAGAACACCATCGGCGTGGCGACGACGCCGGAAGGTTTCAAGTTCGTGCATGAAATGTGGGTCGCCAACCCGAAGCCGGGTTACGAGGTCATCAAGGCGCCGACACGGAGCAATGCCAGGAACCTGCCGGAAGGTTATGTCGACAACCTCAGAGACATTTACGCGCCGCAGTTGTTGGAAGCCTACATCGAGGGTGAATTCGTCAATCTCACCAGTGGCACGGTGTATCGAGATTACGACCGGGTGCGTTGCGGGAGCAATGAACGCATCAAGGAAAAGGAACCCCTATTCATCGGCCAGGACTTCAACGTCGGACAAATGGCCAGCGTGGTCTTTGTCCGCCGTCAGAGTTGCTTGCATGCGGTGGAAGAACTGACCGGCGTGTATGACACACCCGAGTTGGTCAAGATCGTCAAGGAACGCTGGCAGAGTCAGGGCCACGCCATTTATATGTACCCCGATGCGTCGGGCGGCAGCCGCAAGACAGTGGATGCGAGCAAGACCGATATGGCCATCCTGGTCGCAGCGCATTTCTCGATCAGGGCGCATGCGACAAATCCCGCAGTCAGGGATCGCATCTTGTCGGTCAATGGCGCGTTCGCTCATGCCAAGGTGTATGTCAATGCACAAGCCTGCCCAGAGACTGCCCGCTGTTTGGAGCAGCAAGCCTACGATAGAAACGGCGAGCCGGACAAGCGCGCCGGTCACGACCATTTGAATGATGCCTTTGGTTATGTCTGTCACCAGGAATTCCCGGTGATCCGACTCATGAAACTAATCAAGATCGGTGGAATGTTATGAGCGTAGCCAACGAACACGGCGACTATCAAGCCATGGCGTCGCGCTGGCAGCAGTGCCGTGACGCCGCCAGTGGCGAGCATGCTGTGCATGCCGCGACGACGCGCTATCTGCCGATGCTGAAGGATGAACAGGCCGAGAGTTACGCCTTGCGCCTGAGGATGACGCCGTTTTTCAACGCCACCTGGCGGACCATTGCCGGTTTGCGCGGCATGTTGTTTCGCAAGGAACCGATCATCACGGCGCCGACCGCGTTGGATGAGGACTTGAAGAACATCGATTTGGCTGGCACGCCCTTGGAAGGACTCGCCCAGGAGGTTGCCGAGGAAGCCTTAACCGTCGGTCGGGTGGGCCTGCTGGTCGATTATCCATTGGTCGATCAAACGCAATTGACGCTGGCGGACACGGCCAAGATGGGCTTGCGCGCGCTGATTTCCATCTATGAAACGGAAACACTCATCAATTGGCGGGTTGATCGCATCAATGGCGCGGCGGTATTGAGTCTGGTGGTTCTCAAGGAAATTGCACAATTGCCCGGCAAGGATGAATTCACCCAGGAAAGGGAAACCCGTTACCGGGTGCTTGATCTGATCCAGGGCAAGTATCGGCAGCGCTTATTCCGCATCAACAAAAAGAACGAGGACGAGCAGATTGGCAGTGATGTCTTTCCGCTGATGAATAATGCACCGCTCGATTTCATTCCCTTTGTGGTGATCGGCGTGGATTGCGTCGGGCCGCACATGGAAGAACCGCCGCTGATTGATTTGGTGACAACCAATTTCAAGCATTACGGCCAGGCGACCAGTTATGAACGAGGGTGTTTTTTCTCGGGATTGCCGACCTTGTTCATTTCCGGCCTGAATGACGAGGACCGCAAGATATATGTCGGCGGCAACATGGCCAATGCCTTGCCCGATCCGGCCAGCCGAGCGTACTTTGTCGAAGTGGCCAGTGCCTTTACCGCCTTGCGGACCAATCTTGAGGACAAGAAGGGTGAAATGGCCATTCTTGGCGCCCGCATGCTCGAAGGCGGACGCACCACCGGGGCCGTGGAAGCGGCGGAAACGGTTGCGAGAAGGACCAGCGGCGAACAATCCGTATTGGCAGCGATGGCCACGACCATCAGCATGGGATTGGAAACAGCCTTGCGCTGGTTTGCCGATTGGCAAGGGCAAACCGGCGAGGTCAAGGTAAAAATAAACACCGACTTTCTGCCCATGGCGATGGATGCGCCCACCTTGACGGCGCTGGTCGCGGCCTGGCAAGCCGGGGCGATTTCGCATGAAGTCCTGTTTGATAACTTGCAACAAGGCGAGATTATTGCGCCGGATAAGACTTTTGAGGACGAAAAGAGTAGTATTGAAATATCCGGTCCCGTATTGACCGCACCAGCAGCAACGCCGCCCGTGGCTAATGAGCCGCCCGCGAAACCAGCCGCTTCTGTCCTCACACAGAAAGCCGCATAAATGGGCGTTGCGCTTGACCAAGCCTTGATGGACGAAATCATCCAGTTTCAACTGGATTTGCGTCGCTTTGAGGCGGGCACCCGGCAAAACGTCCTATCGATCCTGAAAAGGATGCAAAACGAATTGGTTGTGGCCCTCTCACACGGGGAGCAGATGACCACCTGGACCAAAGCACGGAAAGCCGAATTATTGCGTCAGGTCAATGCCGTGATAAATCAGTCCTACGCGACCGCGCAGGGCGAATTGGCGCTGAGTTCGGAAAGTGTGGCATCCCTGCAAGTCAAGCACATGGCCGATGTCCTGGCGGCGACCGCCGTGGTCGATGTGGGCGTGGTCATGCCGACACAGGCGGTTCTCGCACGGCTCGCCGATAGCGTCCTGATCGAAGGCGGGCCGATTGCCGATTGGTGGCAAAAATTGGCCATTGAAACCTCGTTCAAAGTCAACAATGCCATTCGCCAGGGGATTGTGCAGAACGAGACGAACGCACAGATCATCGCCAGGATCGTGGGTAAGCATGGCGAGCCGGGCATCATGGAAATTACCCGCAAGAATGCCGCTGCCCTGGTGCAGACGGCAACGCAGACGGTGGCCAATGATGCAAGACTCAAAACTTTTGAAGCCAATGCCGATGTGGTGACACGGCTGACTTGGTTTTCTGCCATGGACGGGCACGTTTGTCCGCGCTGCATTGCCTTGTCAGGCAAGACCTGGACAAATAACGCGGATGGCACGCATGCGCCTTTGGGTCATGGTGTGCCGTTTCAGAATCCGCCGATTCATTGGAATGATCGCTGTGTGATGCTGCCTGGCACCAAGACGTTTCGGGAAATGGGCATCAACATTGATGAAGCGCCGATGGGTCAACGTGCCAGCAGTAAAGGACCGATTGCAGCGAATACGACGTTTGACGACTATCTGAGCCGGCAGAGCGTGGCGGCTCAGGATGCACAGTTAGGCAAGGGGCGGGCGCAGTTGTTTCGTGACCGCAAGATCACCCTCGGTCAATTGATCGACGGCAAGGGCAATGAATTGAGTTTGGCGGATTTACAGGCGAAGTACGCGACGGCCGAAGTGATGTCGTCAATATCGAGTAAAGCGTTCGGGCAAACTGGCAACTTAAAGGAGATCAAGAAAGCGGTTTATGCCATAGCGCAACAAGAGAATTTTCCGCTTGAAAAGATTGTTTTTTCAGGCGAGAAGCTAGAGTTTTTAGTAAACGATGAACCCTTTGACCTGGCAGGCGAGGCGAGCATGGATACCGGCGTGATTACAATTTATTTCAATCAGATCAAGACGTACTTTGCACCGAAACTCGCTGCCCACGAAATAGCCCATGTGCACTATGAAAGTGTGTTGAACGCCTATTTTGCCGAATTGCAGGATGCAATCAAGGACGAGCGTGGACATGCTTTCAGCAAACGTCGTCATAGCACTGGTGTATTCCAGAACGATGGCGCGCTGTTTCCCGAGTTCGCCGCCGACTACCCGATTACTAGCCGCTTGCAAGCGTATTTCACACCAGCGCGTGTTCAAGAACTGGTCGAGATGGATGGTGTGACTGACTATAGTGTATTGTGGTGGCAAGAGTACAAAGCCGGTAGGGTGCCGCTAAGGAAGGCAATGCACGAAACAGTTGCCGAAATTGCTGGCGAGCGCGCTGGTATATGGGTTGAGGAACCGCATTTCACCCCAATTTGGCGCGAGTTTACCGCCGCCTTGCGTACCATCTATATGGACTTGCCATGATCCGCGAACCCGTGACAATCGAAGGCGTCAATGGCGAGGCCATTTACCTGAATGCCGATTGGACGCCGGCCGAGTCAAAGGACGCGGCGGTTCTCATCAAGGTATGGCTCGACAATGGCCAAGTGCTGTTCGCCCTGGTGGCACCGACGCAATAGATTCAGCGGACTTTTCACATGAAACATTCCGAGTCCGCGTTATTCAGCGGACTTTTCATGTGAAACATATTCCTTGTCGTCCAGGGTGATGAATTGGACGGTCACGCTGCCAGCCTTGCTACACGTTGCCGGCCATCGGCGCGTTGCCGGGCGTTCCAAAGATCGTATTGCGTTTGCAGGCGTAGCCAATGACCGGGTGAAGTGCCAATGGCTTCATGCAAACGCAAATCCATATCGGCGGTAATAGCCGCATGGCCGTGCAGAATGCGCGACAGCATCACGCGGGAAATACCCAAGTGCTGTGCGAATGCCGTAACACTTAGGTTCAGGTCGGCAATCCAACCCGCCAGGATGTCGCCAGGGTGAGTAGGGTTGTGCATGTCCATGATGTCCTTTCAGTGGTAATCGACATAGTCGACCAGTTCAACGTCGTTGCCCTCAAAGTAAAACACGATCCGCCAGTTGGCTTGCACAGTTAGCGACCAATAACCGGCGCGGTCGCCCGATAGTCCATGCAGGCGCCAGCCAGGGTGCGCCAAATCCTCTGGTCCATGCGCCACATTGAGCGCGGTAAGCTGTTCGCGCAGTCGTTTCGCGTGAATAACCTGAATACCTGCCTTGTTCCCGGTGAGGAAGAAGGTTTCCAGCCCTTTGTGACGGAACGTGAGAATCATAGTCTGTTAAGTATAGCTTTACAAGCCTAAGCGCAGCACCTTTATTTTCCAAGCCGGCCGCGAGCCGGCTTTTTCGTTTCCACATGCCCCTTGTCGATGACCAGGGGCATTTTCTTTGGGGCGTGACGCCTCGCAATCACTATCCGAGAGGGATATTCACATGGCATTGGAACTCGTTGTAGACACGCTGGAAGCATTGCCCGAAACAGTCAGATCGCTTTACGTCGCGGCAGACGGGAAGTTTCGCCTGGACGTGTCCGGTATCGAGGATACCAAGGGCTTGAAATCGGCCCTGGACAAAGAGCGTGAGGCCGCCAAGGAAGCGACCAAGGCGAAGAAGGAACTCGAAACACGCTTCGCCGGGATCGATCCCGAGCAAGTCAAGGCATTGATGTCTCGTTTTGAAAACGACGAGGAAGGCAAGCTGATCGCGGCCGGCAAGATGGATAAGGTCATCGAGAACCGGACCGAGAAGCAACGCCAGGAGTTTGCCCGCTTGATGAAGGAATCTGCCGACAAAGTGGCAGAGGCCGACGCCAGGGCAGGCAAGTTCAGTCAGCGGGTTCTCGACAACCATATCAGGGCAGCGGCGGCCAAGGTGGGGATTCATGCCCACGCGGTCGAGGATGCGCTGTACCGGGGCCGCAATCTGTTCCAACTTGATGAGAACGGCGACGCCGTGCAAATCAGCAAGGATGGACAAACGATTTACGGCAAGGACGGCAAGACGCCGTACACGCCGGCCGAATGGCTGGAATCACTGAAAGAGATTGCCCCGCACTGGTTTCCAGCGGGCGCCTCGGGCGGTGGATCGAGCGGCGGCAACAGCGGCGGTAACGCGCCGACTGGCAAAACCATCACCCGCAAGCAATACGAGGCCATGGCGCCCTTGGAGCAACGCAGCGCATTCAAGGCCGGCGTCAAGGTCATCGACTCGTAATTCCCACATTATTTAGGAGCAAGACATCATGGGTGCACTTACCCTTACCAGTTTGATCCCGTCCATTCAGCAAGCGATGGACACCGTTTCTCGCGAGCAAGTCGGCTTCATTCCGGCCGTCGCCCGTGATTCCTCGGCAGAGCGCGCCGCCGTTGGCCAGGTCGTCGTTTCCCCGGTGGTCGGTCCGATGGCCGCAGAACCATTGACGGCAGCCGCTTATGCCGCCGATACCCCGGCGCAGACCATCAACAACGTCCAGATGCAGATTACCAAGGCGCGTTCCGTGCCGTTCGGTATCACGGGCGAAGAAACACTCGGCCTGCGCAATGCCGGAACGCTCGGTTCGATCAATCAGCAACGCATCGAACAGGCTTTCCGCACGCTGACCAATGAAGTCGAAACCGATCTGGCCGCCTTGCATATTTATGCCTCGCGCGCTTACGGCACGGCCACGGGTACGCCGTTCAACACGGCCAGCGATTTCAGCGATTTCGCTTCCTGCCTGAAAGTGCTGGACGAAAACGGCGCGCCGATGAGTGACCGCCAATTGGTTCTCGGCTCGGCCTCGATTGCCCGCATTCGCGGCAAACAATCCACCTTGTTCTCGCTCAATACCGGCGGTGCATTGGCAGAAGATTTGCTCCGTCGTGGCGCCATTGCCAACGTCGAAGGTTTCGACATTCACCAGTCGCAGGCTGTTCCGACGCTGGTGGCAGTCGGCACCAATAACGGTTCGGCAACAACCACGGCAGCGGGCTTTGCCGTTGGCACAACCAATATCCCCACGGCAGCGGCCGGTACGGGTTCCATCATCGCGGGCGACATCATCACGTTTGCCGGTGACACCAACGAATATCTGGTGGTGACGGGCGTGGCCAGTGTGGCGAGTTCCAGCGTGTTGCTGACCATCGCCGAACCGGGCTTGCGTCAAGCCATTGCGGCGTCGGCAACCGTCATTACGACGGTGGCGGCGACGACACGGAATTGCTTCTTCCATCGTTCCGCAATCCAGTTGGCAACCCGCGCGCCGGCCATGCCGGAAGGCGGCGATTCGGCCGATGACGTGATGACACAGACCGACCCGGTTTCGGGCATTACCTACGAGTTTGCGGTGTACAAGCAAAAGCGTCAGGTGCGCTACGAAATCAATCTGGCCTGGGGCGTCAAGGTCATTGCGCCACGCCATTTCGGCCTGCTGATCGGGGCTTAAACAGCACGTTCGGACGGGCCATCGGGAATTCCTTGGCTCGTCCAATTCAAGAGGTGAGACATGACAGAAGAACGGGAATTGGTGCGTGTAGTGCATCCCATCGTGGATGGCAATGCCACGGGGTACTGCGTCAAGTATCGGGACGCCATGCGCGCCGACGACGTTTTGTATGTCGAGCCGGCGACAGTGGACAGTCAAGCACCGGCCGCCATCGTTGACGTGGCTGAGACTGCGCATAAGCGCGGTCCTGGTCGCCCACGCAAAGAACAGGAGTCAGCACATGAACAAGGAACTTAGTCAGGGCGCCGACTTGGTGGCGGCCGGCATTCTCGCCAATCTGGCACTCGATGAAGATGCCGCATTGGGTGGGTACTACAAAGTCGAATGTCTCGGTCCCGATGGGGAAATGAAGTGGACCGATACCGTCAAGAACATCGTCACCCAAGAGGGCAAGGTGGTCGCCCTCAATGCCGCTTTCAAGGCCGCTGCCTTTACGCAAACGTCCTATATCGGCCTGATTTCCGCCACCAACTACACGACGCCGGCTGCCGTGACCAATACCGCTGCCGGTATCTCCGTATCGGTCGCAACAAACGGCTGGTGCGAAGTGGTCAATACGGTGGTGGCGGCACGCGGCACTCCGACCTGGGGCACCAGTACCGGCGGCGCGGGTAATGCCACGCTGGCGTGTACGGCCGTCCCTTTCACCATCAACAATACGCTGGTCATCAAGGGTTGTTTCCTGGTCCTCAAGGACTTGGCCGGCGCTGGTCCCTCGGCGACCACCGGCAGCACCACGGGCGCCTTGTATTCCGCTGGTTTATTCACGGGCGGCGACAAATCCGTGGGTAGCGGCGATACGCTGAACGTCACCTATACCGGCACACTGACCTAAAGGACATCATCATGGCTGTCAAATTTACCAATGGCACGCAAGTTCGCCAGGTCATTGCGCCGATTGCCGGCGAAGTGGTGCGCTTTTCCTTTGACGAAACCAACGGCGAATTAAGTTACATCGTCCGCTGGACAACCGAAGATGGCGAAGTGCATGAGCGGGCTTTCGGCGAAAACGACATCGAAGCCGTTTAGGGCGTAGATCATGGCCTACTCAGGGATTGTCGCCAGTTTCAGAACGCTCGGCTCGGCCGGTTCGCCGCAAAACCTGTTTTCTCTGGAAAACACGGCGGGTTCGGCAGTCGTCGTCACGCTGCGCCGCCTCTTGATCAAGATGGATGCGACGGTATTGTTGACCTCCGTGATGGCACAGTTGAAGTGCGGCCGGGTCACGGGCACCTTACCCTCGGGCGGCACCACCTTGACCAAGGGCACCTTCGACACGACACAATCGAGTGCCGCCAACGTTGTCGCCAGAGGGGCCACGGCCTCCGATGGCGGCGTTGCCACGGCAATCGTCGCCACCATGGGCACCGTGCATTGGCAACAGTTCGGCATGCGCATGCACTCGGTCGTCGGGCAAGTCCTGGCACCGGACTTCGACATGCTGCCGGTCTTGATTGCCGACTCGGCCTTGCCGGCATTCAAACTGGCGGCGGGCGAAGCCTTGTTGGTGCAAGTCGTCGGTACGGCAACCAACAATCCGGCGACCAATCACTATTTCGTGAATTGCGTATGGACTGAGGCGTAAGTCATGACCGTCCTGTATGCGGGCATGGCCGCGTCACAACGCATCGCCGGTACGGGGCGCGGCGCGCAAAATGTCTTTGCCGTGGAAAACGGGCGCGGCAGCAATCGCCTGGTGTGCATTCGCCGGGGCACGGTCTATATCGATCACACGGCGCAACTCACTGCCGTCAAGCCAACCGTCAATCTGTATCGGGCGACGTTTTCACCCTTGCAGGAGGGCGTCTGTCTGATCGACAAAGGCACCTTCGACACGGCGCAGACTTCCGATCCGTATGTGCGCATCTGGAGTGCCTGTTCACCGGATGGCGCCGGCATCGGGGCGATGGTGTCGAGCAATGGCGCGCGACACTGGAGTAACTACGGCACGCGGATGCACGATACCAGCGGGCAGATTCAGGCCTTGCCGAGTGACACCGCGCCGGCACTGGCGAGTGCTTACGACATCAAATTGGTGCCAGGCGAAGCGTTTGTGGTGACGGTGGAACCGGCTACGGCGACGAGTGATCCGGCGACGAACAACTGGATTTTCAATTGCGTGTGGACCGAGGAAACCTTGCCGGTCTTTACCATTAGCGGCGTGGTCACATTGTCTGCGGTGGGCGTGGTCGGGGCGGAAGTGGCCGTGCTGGTCGCCGATGATACGAGTCTGACCAATGCCTATCTGTGGGCGGTTGTGACGACCACCACCGGAGGTGCCTGGACGTGCGACATTCCGGCCGGGAAAGTCGCTTACGCTTACGCGCAGAATTATACCGGCGGCATTTACTATACCGCGCCGGGTAATCCCTTCATTACCTGATTATGGCTTACACGCCGTCAAGAACGTCGGACTTCCCGCTAGTCGCCGAAACACCGTCGCGCACGGCTGATTTCGCGCTGGATGCAGGGACTACGACCAGCGGTTCGGTCGGCCAGACTAGCCACGATACCGCCAATTACCTGACCGCGACACCGACCCTCACCACACAGGTGACGGTGGCGGGTTGGTTTCAGTTAAAAGCGAATTATCTTTCTGACGATTCTTTTTTTTCTATCGAGGAACCCAATAGCCCACATCTAGCGATACTCCTTGGAATACGTTCGGGTGGCACCAATCCCATCCGGTCTTGGGATTCAGTTGGGACTGGCACGTCAACGACTATCGGCACGCTGGCTATTGACGGATGGGTATATGCCGCCGTTGCTTTCGACAATAGCGCACACACGATCACGGTCTACGCCTCGATCAACGGGGCTGCGTCTACCGTGGCTTCCGTCGCCGGCGTCAATAGTCTCGCCAGCGGTATTGGCACGTTGTACGCGACATTGCAGATGGCGGCGTACACCGACCATATTCGCGTCTGGAGCACCCTGCTCAGTCAAGCGGAACTCGACGCCGAGCGATTCAGTGCCACGGCGGTCAAGAGCGCCAATCTGGTTTCCGATTCGCCCCTGCCGAACATCAGCACACCGGGGGCGTGGACGATCAATGGCACGCTCGCCAACGGCCCGGTCAATCCGTACATCAGTACCGCGACAACGCATGACGTAGCGCAAGCCGAAACCAGCGCCGCAACCGATGCACAGGTTGGCTCGGCGCTGCGCGTTGATGCTCGCGGCGAAACGTCGGCGGCGACCGAAGCGGCCACGGAAACCGGCATTACGCTGGTCGGGCAAGGCGAGACAGTGGCGGCGACTGGTAGTGAAGCCGGGGATCGTGGTTTGCCCGCCATCATTGGTGAAACCGTTGCGGGAAGCGATGCCGCGACCACCTTGGTATCGGCCGTTGCTGTGCAAGCGGAAAGCGTCGCTGCCACCGAAGCGGCAAGCGGCACCAACACGACGGCAGCAGCCAGAGGCGAAACCCTTGCTGCGACCGAAGCAGAAAGTGCCACTGCAATTCAACTGGCCGTCAATGGCGAAACCGCCAATGCCACGGAGGCAGCGAGCGGCCTGGCGTTGGCGCTCGTCAGTCGCACGGAAACAGTCGCCGCGACCGATAGCCTAGCCGGAACGTATGCGCCGGGCGGCAGTCTTGGTGAAACCGCAGCGGCGAGCGAGTCCGTCGCAGAAACCGCCATCACAGTCGTCGCACAAGCGGAAACCGTTGGTAGCAGTGAAGCCAGCACGGTCATTTGGCAACTCCTGGCAGCGGTCAATGAATCGGACACCGCCACGGACGCCGAGAATGGCACCGCGCTTGACCTGGGGCTTATTGCGGAAACCGCTGCGCTGACCGAAGCGGCCACGGGAATTCCGGTGACGGGGCAAACGATCACAGAAGGTGTGACGGGTAGCGATGGGCTTGTTGTTGTCAATCTGGCCGTGGCCAATCTGAGCGAAGCCGTGAATGGCACGGATAGCCAGGCTGGTGGAACGACGACGGCCGTGGTCAGAGGTGAGTCAGCCGGTTTGACCGACACGGCAACTGGACTCATGGCAACCAGTGCGACCAGGGGAGAAAGCGCCAGTGGCACCGATAGCCAGCTTGGCGTGTACCAGAATAATTCCGGACTCGGCGAAAGCGCGACCCTGAGCGACGCACAGACTGCGTTGGCCTTGCTGGTGGCCAGTCGCGGTGAAACGATCAGCGCCACGGATGGATTGACGGGCGCGGCCGTGTGGCCGGTAACAGCAACGGATAGCGTTACGGGAAGCGACGATGCTGTTGCCACAAAACTTGGCAACCTGGCGCTGATAGGCGAATCCGCGACCTTGACGAGTAGCGAGGGCGTCATCGCCCAGGTGGTCGGCGTTCTCACGGAAACCCTCACGGCTACAACCAGCCATGACGGCGCCAATAGCACGGCGGCGAGCCGGGGCGAAAGCCTGGCCGCCAGTGAGAGTTCGACACCGTTACGATGGGTGCCGTCCGACCTGAATGAATCCGTCGCCGGCAGCACGACCCAGGTGGCCGTCAACCTGTTGACTGTCACGACGGCCGAACAGAGTGCATCGACGGATACGCCCATTGGGTATGCCCTGCTCAGTGCATTTGCATCCGACGCGGCGACGGCGACGGCCAGCGAACAAGGCACCACCAGCAATCCCATGGCCATGACGGTCCTGGAAAGTGTGCACGCCGCCGATTACGTCGCCATTTATCAGATGCAGGCAATGCGCACCTGGCGGGTGTCGCGTGAAGTCCGACGGCTGACGATCAATCAGGAAGTTCGTCGCACGCTGGTTCACGACGAACAACGCACCCTGGATATTGCCGCACAGAATCGAACCCGCCGTATTGCCGCGCAAACGCGCCGCCGCAGCATCGCCAATGAAAACCGGAGAATCACACTATGACCGATACCTATGTGGTGAACGCCAGTGGCAAGGCGACGATCATCAAGGATTCCCGCGAAGTGCTGGATTACGTCTTTGACTGGACGGCTTACCTGGCGGATGCCGGCGACACCATTGTCAGCAAGGCGGTGACGGCCGACGTGGGCCTGACGCTCGATTCCAGCGCCATCATCGGCTCGATGGTGTCCGCTTTTGTCTCGGGCGGTTCGACCGGCACGACCTACAAGTTGCTCTGTCAGATTGTGACTGCCGGCGGACGCACCGCCGACCGTTCCATCTTCATCAAGATTGCGGATCGCTAATATGAGCCTCATCACAGAAACCGGCGCGGGCCTGGCCAACGCGGACAGTTTTGCGGCGGTTCTCGATGCCGACCTGTACCACTCCAACCGGGGCAATAGTGCCTGGGCCGACCTGGATTTGGCGGTCAAGGAACAGTGCTTACGGAAAGCCACCGACTACCTGGAAGAAACCTACCGGACCCGTTGGACGGGGTATCGATTCAGTGTCGCACAACGCTTGTCCTGGCCGCGCAGTTGGGTGCCCTTGCCCGACGCGCCCGCAGGCTATGGGGCGTATGCCGCCTATGTCCCGCAGAACATCGTACCGCCGCAGATCGTCTATGCCTGCGCCGAACTTGCTTTGAAAGCCTCGACCGGCGAACTGTTGCCGGATCAGAGTCGGCCCAAGATCAGTGCCGGCATCGGGCCAATCTCAACGACCTGGGATCGCTTTGCGCCATTAACGGTACAGTTTTTGGCAGTCAAGGGCATTCTGCGACCGTTCCTCAAGGGGAATAGCAGCACCGTCGAAATGGTGCGCTCATGACCTGCATTGCGTGGGACGGCCGCACCCTGGCCGCCGACCGGCGTTTGTGCGTATCGGGCGGTATTCATCGCACCGTGACAAAAATCTGGTTTCGCGATGGCTGTCTGTTGGGTCTGACCGGGGCGACCGACACGGCGCTGGAAATGCGCGAATGGTGGGCCTCGGGAAATGGTGCAGAGACTTTTCCGGTCAAGGCGCGCGAGGACGTGGCCACCTTGATCGTGATTTCGCGCGAGCGCATCGAACAGTATTGCGGCGGTCCGGTGCCGGTGATTCTTGATGCCGACCAATGCGCCTGGGGTTCGGGTCGGGACTTTGCCGAAGCGGCCATGTACCTGGGCAAAGGGGCGGTCGAAGCGGTGGACATCGCCTGTCATTTTCAGACGGATTGCGGTAATGGCGTCGATTGGTTGATGCTGCCATGAGTAATAACTACAACGGCGAATTGCTCACCGCTCAGGAATTGATTGCCGAATTCGGCCAACCCGTGACGATTTCGCGCCTGGTGCCCAGTGACTACGATCCAGCCACGGGCAGCGCCAGTATGTCCTCGGTAACAGAAAGCGGCTTTGGCGTCTTACTCGAATTGAATACGATGGGCGGCGGCTGGCAGAACGCGCCGGGTTCGCTCATCATCGGCGGTGACAAGCAATTGTTGTTGTCGACGGCGGGCATCAGCGTGCCGCAACTGGACGATTCGGTATTGGTCAATGGCGTGATCTACACCCTGGTCGTCATCAAACCGCTGGCCCCTGGTGGATTGGCGATTTTCTACGACTGCACCATCCGCGCCTGATAGACCATGAGTTTCGCTGCCGAAATCGAAGCCTTTGCCAACAAGAGCAAAGCGAATATGAGTCTGGTGACGCGCAAAGTCATGATGGACATTGGCGCCCATCTGGTCGAACGCAGTCCGGTCGGCGATGCCTCCTACTGGATTCATAGACCACCGCCAGGCTATGTCGGCGGGCGCTTTCGCGGCAATTGGCAGTATGGATTTAACACGGCACCGCCCGGTGATCTGCCGAGCATCGATCCCACGGGGTCCGCATCGTTGGCGCGCGTCGCGGCGTGTGTCGGCTCGCCTGGGATTCATTACATCGTCAATGGCCTGCCCTATGCCCGCCGGTTGGAAGAAGGCTGGTCCCGCCAGGCGCCGCAGGGCATGGTCGAACTGACCCGCATTGATTTCGAGAACATCGTGGATATTGCCGTGCAAGGGGTGAAGTGATGAGCGCCATCAAGATTCGCACCGCGTTGGAAATTGCCCTGTCAAGCATGACGCCATCATTGATTACGGCCTGGGAAAACATGGCATTTCTGCCGCCCGATCCGAGCGTGCCTTTTCAGGTGGTGACGATCCTGTTTGCCGAACCGGCCAATCCGAGTTTTGGCGATAGCTTTCACCGCGAGAACGGCTACATGCAAGTGAAATTACTCTATCCGCTCAAAGTCGGTACGGCCATTGTCATGGCCAGGGCGGAAGCCTTGCGCGCCCTGTTTTATCGCGGCGCCAGTTTCAACTATTCGGGTATCACCGTGCATATCAATCGTACACCGGAAATCGCACCAGGAAGTAACGAGGGCGATCACTTCGGCGTGCCAGTGAAGATACGGTTTTACTCAGACATCTAGTTAGTTAGGAATTCATCCACAAGCCGCCTAATCAGCGGCTTTTTTTATTGGCTCGCGCAGGCGGGCCTTTTTTTTGAAAGGTCCGAATCATGACTCAAATCGCTACCGGCGTATTCAAAACACTCATCGCCAAGAAACAGACCGGCATTGGCGTCAAGGCGGTTGCCACGATTCCCTATGGGCAATTGTTCCGCCGCGTCACATCCACCATCGATCTGAAAAAGGCCACTTATCAGAGCAAGGAAATCCGCCCGACCATGCAGCGTTCCGACATGCGCCATGGCGTGCGTAGCGTGGAAGGCACGATCAGAGGTGAATTGAGTTTGGGCACCTATCAGGACTTCATGGCGAGTGTTTTGCGTCAAGCCTGGGCCACCACCTCACCGACGACGGCCATGGCACTGACCATTGGCGGCGTCCTCGGTGCTTATACGATCACCCGTGCGACGGGATGGATTGCCGAAGGTTACAAGATCGGCGACGTGATTCAGTTGTCGGTGGGCGGACTTCACGCCAACAACATTTCCAAGAATCTGCTGATTACCGCCTTGACGGCAACGATGGCCACGGTGGCGACGGTCAACGGCTCGGTGATGAACACGGAAGGTCCGATTTCAGGATGCACCGTGACCGTCATGGGCAAGAAAAACTGGATTCCGGCGAGCGGTCATACCCGCGACTATTGGACCATCGAGCATAACTTTGCCGACATCACGCAATCCGAGCAATTCACGGATTGCGTATTCGGTGACGTGAATATCAAGTTGCAGGCGTCCGGCATGGCGACCATCGATTTTCCGGTCAAGGGAATCGATATGGCGACATCGACGGCGACCTACTTCGCCACGCCAACGGCGGCCACGTCCGGTGCGGTATTGGCGGCGGTCAATGGTGCCCTGTATGTGGCCGGTGTCGCAGTCGGTTATATCAGTTCGTTTGATCTGTCGATCAAGGGCAATCACACGACGGTCGGCGGGGTGGTCGGATCGAATGTCGAACCCGATATTTTCCCTGGTGCCATCGATGTCACGGGTACAGCGACGGTGATGTTCACCAACGCCACCATGCGCGATATGTTCATTGCCGAAACCGAAACCTCCATTTCGGCCGTGTTCACCGCCAGCAATGCCGCCGCCGCTGGTTTCATGGCCATCAACATGCCTCGCGTCAAGTTCGGCGGGGCATCCAAGGATGACGGCGAAAAAGGCTTGACCATGACGATGCCTTTTGTCGCCCTGGAAAACACGGCCGGTGGTGCTGCACTGAATACCACGATGTCGACCATCATCATCCAAGACAGCGCGGCGGTTTAATCATGGCGCCCGATCTGTCGAGTCTGGATACCGTGTCGGCGTGTGATGCCGGCACGGAAATCGAATTGCGCCATCCGGTGACCAATCAGGGTTTGGGGGTTTTCATAACCGTGGTCGGTCGTGATTCGGTGATTTTCCGCGAGTATTTGCGGGAACGGGTCAATGACGATCTGCGCCGGGCTTCGCTGGCCAAGCGGCGCGGCAAGGACGAAGAAATACCGACCGTCGAACAAGGCGAACAACGCGGCATCGAACTCCTGACAGTGTGCACCTTGGCCTGGCGGTGGGGCGATAGTCCGGTGTTTCCCTTCCAGAAAAAAGGCTTTCCGATTGAGGAACTGGCTTTCAACGTACCCAATGTCAAACGGGTTTATACCGAACTGCCGGCGGCGCGCAAACAGGTGGACGAGGCCATTGGCGACCTCGCAAATTTTATGGCGGGCTGATTGCCGACCTGACTGAATTCGCCACGGCGCGATTCGTTCTGGCCGAGATTCAGGAGGATGGTGCCACGCGCCGCCAGCATTTGTTGATGGCCTACGGGCACAGCGGTATGTTGCCCGACCTGTTGCGCGACGAACCGGACTTGAACCCGCTGGTGGCGCACGTCTGGACATGGTTTTTGGAATTGCAATCGAGCCGCGCGAGTTACGGCTACGGCCCCATGCCGATTACCTGGGCCGACATTTTCCACTGGCAACAGATCACTAAAACGCAACCCGCTGCGTGGGAGCTGCGCGCCCTGCGCATGATGGATTCCGCCTATTTGGAGCAAGCGAGAAAAAAATGACCGACTTCGCATCCCTGGGTATCCAGGTTGATACCACGCAATTGAAGGACGGCGCCGATGCCCTCGACAAGTTTGCGGCGACGGCTGTACCGGCGGAAGCCGCGACCAACAAGTTGACTTCAGCCACGGATATTCTCAGTAACGCCCTCAAGACGCTGGCGGCCTCCTGGGTAGCCTTGAAAATTGCCGAGTACATCAAGGATGCGGCCATGCTCAATGCCCGCTATGAAACCCTGGGTGTGGCCATGGTCGCCGTCGGTCAAAACGTCGGCTATACCGGGGCGCAGATGGAAGCGGCGGCGCAGAAGATGCAAGCCACGGGTATCTCAATGATCGAGTCGCGTCAAGCGGCCATGCAGTTGGTCCAGGCGCATATTGATCTGTCGAAAGCCTCGGGCCTGGCGCGGGTCGCCCAAGATGCGGCGGTGATCGGCAACATGAATTCGTCGGAAGCCTTCGCCAGATTGGTGCATGGCGTGCAATCTGGTCAGGTGGAAGTGCTGCGGATGATTGGTATCAACGTCCAGTTTGAACAAGGCTACAAGACGATGGCCGACACCCTCGGCAAGAACGTGGGGCAACTGACCGAAAACGAAAAGACGCAATCGCGGCTCAATCAGGTCATGGAACGGGGCACGGACATTGCCGGGGCGTATGAAGCGGCCATGGGTACGGCCGGCAAACAGATTCTTTCCATGCAGCGCTATAGCGAGGATTTGAAAGTCAGGACCGGGGAGTTATTCAACGAGTCGCTGACTGTGGCGGTCATGGCCTGGTCGGATCAGTTGAAGGGTGCCAACAAGGAA
>CAISUK010000606.1 GCA_903888645.1 uncultured Pseudomonadota bacterium
CTTACCTACAGTTGCCCCTGCTTTAACTACGCCGGCCACTGCGGGTGCGGCTTGGATTGCTTGCTGCATTTGCTGGTGCTGCGCTAGTTTAGCTTTCATCTTCTCGACGTCTTCTTTAGATCGTATCCAAGACGCTGGCGCTGCTGGACGCCTGCGGCGTGCTGCCCACGTCGAGCCAGGACCGCCGCGTCGAGATCCATTGGCCAAGCCCGCTGCCCGAAGACCAGACCCAGCAATTGGCCAACGCCCAGGTCAAAGGCCGCCCTGGGCGTGCCCAGCCAGCGGATCCTGGCCGAATTGGGCTACGACGACAACGGCCTGACGCGCAGGTAGTTCAATTTCAAATTGGAAATCACTACTGTCCCGTTAAGGGTTTTGGGTTTTGTCACAATGATAAGAGCGTGAGTAGCTTACGACGAATAATGACCGTTTTCGATTTCAATTTGATTCGTCCGTTTTGGGATGATCCTTCCAGTTTGGCACAGGAAGGACAGACCCATGCATACTGGACGGCTCATCTTCTCTCAGTTGATGGACTTTCTCCCGTCGCACGAGTTCCATCGTTGCGTTGGTCGGTACTGCGGCGACTTCCGCATGCGAAGCTTCTCTTGTCTGGACCAGTTCCTCTGCATGGCTTTCGCGCAATTGACCAACCGCGAGAGTCTGCGCGACATCCAGACCTGCCTGCGGGCCGTGCGGCCCAAGCTCTACCACGCCGGCTTCCGAGGGGTCATCGCCCGCAACACCTTGGCCAAGGCCAACGAGAATCGCGACTGGCGCATCTACGCCGACTTTGCATCTGTGCTCATCACCCGCGCCAGGCAGCTCTATGCTCAAGAGAGCTTCGGAGTCGATCTGGACCAAACAGTTTACGCCTTCGACTCCACGACCATCGACCTGTGCTTGTCGCTCTTTCCCTGGGCGCAGTTCCGACGCCACAAGAGCGCCGTCAAGCTGCACACGCTGATCGACCTGCGCGGGAATATCCCATGTTTTGTGCATGTTTCCAGCGGCGCCATGGCCGACATGACGGCCATGGACCTGCTGCCCATCGAGCCGGGCGCTTTCTACGTGATGGACCGTGGGTACATCGACTTCGCGCGGCTCTATGCCTTCACGCAAGGCATGGCGTTCTTCGTAACTCGGGCCAAACGCGACATGGACTTTATTCGGCAATCGTATCGCCAAGTAGACAAGGTCTCCGGCTTGCGCAGCGACCAAACCATCGTCCTGTGCGGTCCCAAGACTTCCGAACGCTATCCCGTTTCGCTCCGCCGGATCGCCTACTACGCCGCCGACATCGACAAGCGGTTCGTGTTCCTGACGAACAACCTGCTCCTGCCAGCACTGACGATCGCGCAGTTGTACAAGTGCCGCTGGCAGGTCGAACTATTCTTCAAGTGGATCAAGCAGTACCTGCAAATCAAGGCGTTCTATGGAACGTCCATCAACGCCGTCAAGACGCAGGTTTGGATCGCCGTGTGCGTCTACGTGCTGGTGGCGATCATAAAGAAAGAACTGAAGATCGAACGGAGCCTGGGCGAAATCCTGCAAATCCTCAGCATCGGCCTTTTCGAGAATATGCCACTTTTGCAGGCCTTTTCGCAGGAATGCCGCAACACGAATGCGTCCGGCCTCTGTAACTCGTTGCCGCTATTCGACTTTTAACGGGACAGTAGTGATATCCAACTTAAAATTGGGCCTACTGGCCCTGGTTCTCCGTCTTGCTGACGTGGCGGCGCTTCTGGGCCTTATCCATCACGTCGCGGAGACGGGCGGCCTCCTCGTAGTGCTCTTCCCGCACAGCCTGCTCCAACTGCCGCTTCAGGCGGGCCATCGGATCGGCCGGTATCCGCGCCTCGATCTCGCGCCCCAGCGCCTCCAGCGCCACCACCTCGGCCGAGCCGCGGTACATCTCGGTCGATCCGAAGCGATCGTAGAACCGCTTCAGCCGCACCAGCGCCTGCCGCACGTACGTGCGGGCCAGGCGCGGGCGATTGTCGGCCAAGGCCATC
>CAISUK010000607.1 GCA_903888645.1 uncultured Pseudomonadota bacterium
CGCCGGTCGACGTCGCGCTGGCTGGCCGACTTTCTGCGCTCTCCCTGGGCAAATCCATCGCTGAAACCGCGCTCCCATTCGACTCCAGCCAGATAGGCCGCGCCTGAATAGGGACTGGCTGGTGGTTTGGCTTCGGGATGGCCCTGTAGCGTAAAAGAATGTTTTACCCCGGCTATCCGGCCTTGCGCATAGGCGGCAACAATACTGATTTCCATGTTCGGAACTCCTCTGCAAGGCGACAACAATACGCATCGCCTGATCTGCGCCGGGCACGACGTAGCGATGAAGACTATGCAGAATTTTAACCGCCTTCCAGCCTCGCCTTCCATCCCCCGCCATGGCAGGGTGGCCGCGGCTCCTCAACGATTGCTCAAGCGTGCGTGCCAGCGGGCGCCGGACAGACCGGTCAAGCAAATTGTTTGTGTCATGGATTGTCCACTCAAGGTATGCGATCAGCCTGGTCGAGCGGGGTGATCACGGCGTCAATAGCCAGTTGCCAGCCAAATGAAGCTGTATCCCGGTCCGCGCCATGTCGGCCTTGGGCGAATTGAGTGTAATGATCTTCAACGAAGCACTTGGCCAGGTAATGGCCGCATCCTGTAGCGCGCGGACTTCGCGCGCCAATGTGTCGGCGCTGTCGAGGTCGGCGCAGACCTGAATCAGACATTCAACGCCATCCAGTCCGCGCGCATAGAAATCCACTTCGTAGCCGGCTGTGGTACGCACATAATTTACCTGGGCGCCACGTCGCTGCAGTTCATGAAATACAGCCGTCTCCAACGCGTGTCCGACATTCGCCTTGCCCGACCTCTCAAACAAAGCCATCAATCCGGTATCGACCGGGTACACCTTGCGCGGGTTGACCTGCCTGCGCCGCTCCGAATCGGTAGCAAGGTCGAGGCTGCTCAACAGAAAGGCATCTTCCAGATGCGCAAGGTAACTGTGCAACGTGTCCTTGCCGACAGACACACCGCGCGACTTGAGGTCGGTATGGAACTTGTTGATGCTGAAAGAACCAGCGGCATTGGCCAACAATTGCCGCACCATCCAGTGCAGCACCTGGGGCTGGCTGAGGTTGTGGCGCTCGACCACGTCGCGCAGCAACACCACATCCACGTAGGTTCGCAGAAGCTCGATGCGGTTACGGGTATCAAGCCCCTGGGCCTCAGGAAATCCGCCATGGCTCAGGTAGTCATGCAGGTCCTTGTCGAGTTGCGAGCGGTCGGCCTTGGCCAGGCGATCTGTCGATTCTGTGGGCTCCCTGCCGGCGTGGCGCAATATTTCCCGAAAACCGAACGGAAAAACAATCGCCTCCATGGCTCTGCCGCGCATGCTGGTGGCCACTTCACGCGAAAGCAGACGCGCCGACGACCCAGAAAGAAAAAGGTCGATGTTTTCGCTATCCAGCAAGCGCCTGGCGAAACGTTCCCAGCCCTGCACAAGCTGGATTTCATCGAGAAAGAAAGTAGCCCGACGGGCATCGCGCCAGGCAGGGTTGAGCTGGTAAAAAGACTCGACCAGAACATCGAGATCCTCGACCCGCATGTCGGCGAGACGTTCGTCCTCAAAACTGAAATAGAGCAAGCCTTCACGCGACGTACCCTTGGCATGCTTGTCAGCAAGAATCTGCCATAACAGGCTGGTCTTGCCGGCCCGTCGCATGCCAATCACCGCCGTCGCCTTGCCCGGAACAGCGGGCAGCCAGACATCCCTACGCGTCAGCAGCGGCATCGGCGCCGCTTGGGCGTCAATGATTTTTTGGCGAATGACTGCGCGTAATTGGCTTTCCATAAAGGACAATTTTACAGAAAAGCATCCTTATTGGCAGGATAATTGTCCTCAAACCGGCAAGTCGGGGAACCTGGTGGTCAGAGCTTTTTCCAGTCCGGATAAAACCGCTCGTAATACCAGCCGCAAGCCTGCTCGATGAGTTTCCGGATACGCGGATTTGTCGCCTAAGCAGCGGTTTTCCGCGGTGGCTCCAGTCCCGACCAATGCACTAAACAACGTCGCTAGAAGAACGATTCCCTGAACAGAAACATCGGCGTGGGGTCTGTCGCCGAAACCGGCGCCTGAAGAACCTGAAACCCGTACTTGATGTAAAAATCTACAGCGTTAGGGTCTGCATCGAGATAGAGCCCCCGGCAGCCGAGTTTGCTTGCGGCAATTTTCGTTTCGGCGATCGCGTGTTTAAGCAATCTCAATCCCAAATCCTGCTTTTTGCATCGCTTATCCACGCCCAGCATCACAAGACGTGCGCAGGGAACCTGCCTGGGAAGGGACTGCCCACCTGCATGTAGCAAAAGACTTTGCTCGACTTGCGCCATCGTCAGCGTAAAAAAACCGGCAAGGCGCTCGTTGTTCTTCGTATCCAGCAACACCCAGGCAACAGCAGTTCCGTGCTTGACCTGTTGCTTGATACTGCCACGGACAAACTTGTTGATGAGATCATGCTCGCAGTCGAATTTCTTCTGCTCGAAGTAGGTTTTGCCTGGATCAAGCAGTGCGAGGACGTAACTCATTCGCGCCGAATTTCAAGATCCGGAAGTTCTCCCAGTTTTTGCATTGCTTCCGTGGGGAGATGCGGATTTTTCAAAAGTTCGGCAAACCGGCGCTGACCTTCCAGACTTAGCTGGATCGTGGCAAAGTTCGCCACGACTTCATTGGCTCTTTCCGCTGCCGGTCCAAGAACAAAGGCTGTCACATCGATGCCCATCAAAGCTGCGGCGCGAGTGATCAACTCCTTCATGTCTTCGGTTGTCTTGAACTCCAGGCGGGCTTGCTTCAGTGCTGTAGCCCTCATGTTTCCCTCTCCTCGGTAAATTTCTGGAAAGGCCAGATCATACGGAGATTATCCGTACTTCGTCAACGCCTGGAAGAGTCGATGCTGGCAAAGGCAGGGTTTGCTCGTGGCAAATGGCCGAGGTGTCCCTTGCAGATCGTGATGACGGCGATCCGGGCCAGGGCCGGACATGTCATTCGCATCGCTTTCCCGGCTCCCGCGGAAAAGAACACGCCCGCCACCCGACGACCCTGCACCCCTCTCGTTCGTAAGCGTCTTCGCCGCCATAGACGATGATCGGCGGCAAGCTTTCGTTTCCGGCGATCTTCAGCCACTGGCGTACGGGCGCGGTCCAGTCAGTGGCAAAGGTACTGCCGGACCTGACTTCGACAGTCTGCAGGCCGTGCGGGGTTTCGTAAAGCACGTCGACTTCGTGGCCGACGTTGTCGCGCCAGAAATAGAGGTCGGCGGGCTGGCCGGCGTTGAAGCGCTGCTTGACCAATTCGCCGACCACCCAGGTTTCGAACAGCGCGCCACGGGCGGCGTGGGTCTCGATGCTTGCCGCATCGCGAATGCCGAGCAGCCAGGCCATCAGGCCGACGTCGAGAAAATAGAGTTTGGGCGTCTTGACCAGGCGCTTGCCGAAATTGCAGTGATAGGGCCGCAGCAGCATCACCAGATAGCTTGCTTCCAGCACCGACAGCCACTGGCGCGCCGTCGCCGCGGAAATGCCGCAATCGGCACCGAGCGCGGCGAGGTTCAGCAACTGGCCGGAGCGCGCCGCACACATCCGCACCAAGCGCTGAAACTGGCTGAGATCGCGCACTGCCACCAGTTGCCTGACGTCGCGCTCAAGATAAGTCGCGACATAGTTTGGGAACCAGTCGGACGGCAGCAGCGCACGGTCGTACAAAGGCGGATAGGCGCCGCGGTAAAGCATGGTCTCCAGTGTTTCCGGCAGCGCGTCGACGCCAGCCAGTTCCTGTGCCGAAAAGGGCAACAGTTCGACACGGCCGACCCGGCCGGCCAGCGACTGAGCCATGCCGGCGAGCAAGTCGAACTGCGCCGAACCGGTGAGGACGAAGTCGCCCATGCGTTTTCTCGAATCGACCAGTTCCTGCAGCCACGACAACAGCGCCGGGGCGCGCTGCACTTCATCGAGAATGGCGCCTTCGGCAAACCGTTGCAGAAAACGGCGCGGATCGCGCTCCGCGAATTCGCGCTGCTCGGGGTTTTCCAGCGAGATATAGGGCTTGTCGGGGAAGGCCGCCTGCGCCAGCGTGGTCTTGCCGGACTGGCGCGGCCCGGTCAATGCCAGCACCGGAAAATCACGGGCCAGGCGCAAAAGAGATTCGGTGGCGAGGCGCGGAATCATTTTTTACAAATCGTGGAAATAAACGACGATTTGCGAGATAGCACTTCGTTAATCATGGAACAAGTCCCATGATCGCGGCTTCCTGAGCGTCAGCCGCAAACCGGCAAGCCGGCGAACCTGACGCTCAGAGCTTTTTCCAGTCCGGATAGAACCACTCGTAATACCAGCCGCAAGCCTGCTCGATGAGTTTCTGGATACGTGGCGGAATATCGTGGTGCTTGGGCGGAGAGAGCTTCGCCTGTTGCCGATGCAGATACTTGTGCCGATAGTGGCTGTCGCTCTCGTGCGGGCGCACCATGAGCTTTTTCGGGTCGATCCTGTGCGGTGGCAGCCCCAGCCACTGAAAGACCCGCTCCATCGTTTCTACGGGCTTTGCCAGCAGATCCTCGAACTTGACGAAGTAGAGCCGATCCTTCACCGCCTGCGGCAGATCCTGCACCGCCTGAATCGAGGATAGCGGCGCGCCGATGGCCTTGTCCTTGGCGAACAGTTGATCGGCGCGGCCGAAGCGGTCGAAGTCGGCCAGATGATCGATGAAGTCGAGCAGGATGGTCTTCTGGTGCTGGGCTTCGATGGAACCATAAACCTGCCCCAGTTCGCGGATCGATACGAGAATTTTCGCTGCCGGATCGAGATGCAGCAGGAACTCGATGCAATGCAGCCAGGCGCGGTTCTTGTCGACGACCATGGGTTTGCCGCTGCCGGCATGCCAGCCATGCAAAAAGCCCTGCATGGCCGTGCCGAGGTGAGCGTAGCTGGCATCGAACTGCACATCGAGTTGCGAGAGCATGAACTGGTCATCGCTAATGCCCCGCCGTGTCGCCAGCAAGGCATTGCACAAGGGCGAACTATGGCCCTCGCAGTGGATCTCGGGATGCTCGGCGAGTAGCTGGCAGAGCAAGGTGGAACCGGCGCGCGGCAGGCCGGCGACGCCGAC
>CAISUK010000608.1 GCA_903888645.1 uncultured Pseudomonadota bacterium
CCACATAACTCGAATGTCATGTCAAGCCTTTTTTGCACTTTTTTGCGTTTATTTGAAAATATTTTTCGCGGCGCGGAAATGCCTTCGGCATCCGGCTGCGGTTGCGAGTGTCTAAACTTCAGTCCAGGTAATTGACTACCGGTTGATTGAAATCCATCGACGTCGCCCCGGCAGCGACCACTTCGTCTACGCTTAACTCGACCGCATAGGTGTAGGCGGTCGTTGCCGGCAGCGTCGCCGGCATGGCCTTGGGTCCGTTAGGACCGACGGTGTATTCGGTGGCCCGGACATGAAAGTTGTTGAGCGTCACCGCCGCACCGGCCGGGGTGACCATGATCAGCGATGTGCCTGGAGAGAACAGCAGCGTTGACTGGCGTGCGCCATCCGCATCCGTGATCGGGCTGCCGCGGGCTACCTGAACGGCCGTTGCAGCGGTGTCGATTTGTGTGACATTGATGTCGTACGCCGTCAGGATTACGTCGGGGACATGGGCGTAGTTGTTCCAGCGAACATTGACCTGACGGTGCGCGGTCGGGTAGCCGGTCTTGTCGAAACGGACGGAGAGCGGCCCACCGCCATTGACCGCGAGGTCAAACATGCCATCAGCCCGGCTGAGTGTCTGGCCGAATTCGGGATGGCCGGCAACGGTGATCTGCGCGCCGGTGACTGGTAGTCCGTCAGTACCGAGGACTTTGCCACGCATCACGGCGACGCGCTTGAAGTCGATGGTGCCGGGTGCAACGCCGGTCTGGATGGGGTTGGGGCCGGTGTAGAGGAAGGCTGTGGCAGTCAAGAGGTCGGTGGCCACCGTCGGGTCGAGGGGTGGCGCAACGCTGGCCGGGTCGGGCGGCAGTCCGCCAGCGGCCGGGCCGGTGGAGACTTGCAGGCTGACGGCACTGGCAGGGGCGACAGAGGCTCCCGCCGCAGGGTTCTCGCTGATGACATTGCCCGAGGCGACGGTGGCACTCGCGGCATAGGTGACCGTACCGACGGTGAGTCCAGCATTGATGATCGCCGTCGACGCGGCAGTCTGGGTCTGTCCCGTCACATCCGGTACGGCGATGGGTGGCACACCCGTCGATATGACAAGACTGACTACGCTGCCCAAGGCGACTGATGTTCCGGCCACTGGCGATTCACTGATGACAAGGCCGGAGGCGACGGTCGTACTGGATGCCTGAGTCACCGTTCCTGTGATCAAGCCTGCGTTCGTTATGGCCGTAGAGGCTGCGGCCTGGGTCATGCCGGTGACGGCCGGTACCGCGACCATGGGCTGGCCGCTGGAAACCACCAGGCTCACTGCCGTTCCCGGAGGAACCAGCGTCCCAGCCCCTGGGGATTCGCTGAGGACGTTGCCAGCCACAACGGCCGTGCTTGCCGCCTGCGTGATAGAGCCCAACGTCAAGCCAGCACCCGTGATCGACGTCGTTGCGGCGGCTTGAGTCAGGCTGGTGACGTCAGGCACCGCGACCGGGGCGGGTCCGGTAGATACCAGCAGATTGACCGCGCTGCCGATCGTCACCAATGTTCCCGCCACTGGGGATTCGCTGATGATGCTGCCGGCGGCGACCGTCGGGCTGGATGCCTGGGTGACGGTGCCAACGATCAGCCCGGCGCCGGTGATGGTGGTCGTAGCCGCTGATTGTGTAAGACCGGTGACCGTGGGCACAGCCACCTGCGGGGGGCCGCTAGAGATGACCAGATTGACGGCGCTGCCCAAGACAACCGAGGTCCCGGCAATGGGACTCTCACTGATGACGTTGCCCAAGGCAACGGTGGTGCTGGGTGCCTGGGTGACGGTACCGACGGTTAAGCCTGCACCTGTGATGGCGGTCGTGGCGGCGGCCCCGGTCAGACCAGTGACAGCCGGGACGGCGACCATCGGCGGACCATTGGAGACTACCAGGCTGACCGCGCTACCCAGCGCAACCAGAGTCCCCGCGGCGGGGGTTTCACTGACGACACTGCCTGCCACGACTGTGGTGCTTGCCGCCTGCATGACAGATCCCAACGTCAAGCCAGCACCCGTGATCGAGGTCGTTGCGGCAGCTTGGGTGAGGCCCGTGACGGCGGGTACTGCGACGGAAGACGGGCCCGATGCTGCGACGGTCCAATGCAGTAGACGGGCGAGTCTTGCCGTCAACCCCGGCTGGCCTTCAGCAGCAGACGCGTCGGAGGGCTCCTGGTCAAAAATCCGCTGGCTTTGCCCGATAACGCCGGGACCACGATCGGTGGGGAACTCCAGAACAAATTCGTCCAGGCTGCTGACGGTTTGGCCCGGCGCGACACGGCCAAAGTTCAGAGTGCCCTTGACGACGGTGGCGCCGCTATTTGGCGCCAGGGCCAATTGCATGACCAGCGGGTCATAGGCTGTCCGGCCGTGATTGGTGACTTCAGCACGGAAGGCGAAGTCGAATTTCCTTGGACCCACCTTGTGGACACTGACGGTGCGATAGGCGCCGACCGTCAGGCCGGGTTCACGGTCGGTTGTTGCGCTGACAGCGAAGAATGAGAGCAGCAGCAGAACCACGCTCAGCAGCCACAATTTTCCGTTTATTGACCCCATTTTCCAATCTCCCAATTTGAGGCTTCGCCAGCGCATCTTATGTGGGACGCACCTTGGCAGGAACCAGCAACTGCGGCGTTGAATTCACATTAATTCCAAGCAAGGCATCACCAATATTGCAGTGAGAACCCAAAACCAACGAAAGGAGTGCAGATTTGTGGTCGCGTAATACTTTCGGCATTTACAGCCGAACACGCGTATCAAACTTGCGTAGCACGCTGTGCTACTCCTCCCAGCTTACCGGCCTCGTATGTTTCTTTTTTTGACACAACAGGCAGGTCGCTCAAACAAGTGCCGCAAACAAAGACTTTGCTGAAATTATCGCTTTAGAAAAGGTTAAAAGTCAATTAAATCATGTCTATAGTACTTTAGATATAGTCGGCGTACTGCTCGGGGAACTAATGTTCGGCTCACACTCGCCCCATACAAAAGCGGTCGGGTGATGTTCAATGTTTGGCCTTCCAGCCATTCGCGGGCGACAGCCTCAAAGGTGTTTGTGCTGGCCTGCTTATCAGCCTCTTTGACGGCCTTTCGCTGGTAACCTTCGGCGAGCATCTTGCGGACCTCCTCGCGCCTTTCTCTGGCCATGGCAAGCGATACGTCAGGATAGGCGCCTAGCGCCAAGTCCTTTTGCTTCCCATTGAAACGGTAGCGGAAGCGCTACAGCTTGCCGCCAGTCGGCATTATCTGAAGTTTAAGCGGGATTTATGGTGTTTTGCAGACTGTTGCGGACTACTTCGGACTAGGGATATGGTCCCCTCGACAGGAATCGAACCTGTATCTCACGCTTAGGAGGCGCGTGCACTATCCATTGTGCGACGAGGAGCGGAGTTCGGCTAAGCTATTTGGCCGAAGCAGTTGGCTGAGACGATCCGTACCGTTTGAAACCCGGCTTTCGTTTAACTCATTACCCGTGTGTTGCCGCAATCAGGAATATATCGAGCAACACATTGGGGGGGGATTATACAAGTCCGGAAATAGTCGCGCGCATCGGTATGCCGCAAGTCGTCCAAACAGAACGCAGCCTGGCCAGTTGTTCGCGGAAAAAGGTATGTCAATAGCATGTTCATGCCCGCCAGCAGCGGCCCGGAACAATCGCCGCGAAGAACGTAGAATGCAGCGCTGTTGTCGACGCGCTGAAATTTTTTCGCGAAGCGCCGGTCTAATACCGTGCCGATTTACCAGGACTTGAATGCAATGAAGCTCAGGCTATGTTTTTGGGGCGTCGCGCTGTCCCTGTTTTTTTGCCTCTCTGCGCTGGCGGCGGGCAGCGCAGTTCCGGCAGTGGGCAGCGCCGCGCCGGAATTTTCCTTGCCCGACCAGAGTGGACATCTGACCCGGCTGAGCGACTGGCGCGGCCGCTGGGTTGTGCTGTATTTTTATCCTAAGGACGATACGCCGGGATGTACGGAAGAAGCCTGTCATTTCCGTGACGATCTGCAGGCACTGAAAGGCCTGGGCGCCCAGGTTGTTGGCATCAGCGTCGATGACACGAAATCGCATGCGGCGTTTGCGCAAAAATATAATTTGCCGTTTCCGTTGCTGGCCGATGCCGATGCGAGTGTGGCAAAAAGATTCGGCGCCTATTCCGACTGGTTCGTCACCGGATTCGCCAAACGGTATACCTTCCTTATCGATCCCGATGGGCGAATTGCCCGAAACTATCTGGATGTCGATACGTCGCAGCATTCCACCGAGATCATTGCCGATCTCAAGCGCTTGTCGGGCACCGCCAGGTAATTTATGCCACTGCTGACCCTGGACAATGGCGACCTGGCATTCGGCCATGTCGCGCTGCTCGACAAGGCTGTGCTGCAAATCGACGGCGGCGAACGGCTGGCGCTGATCGGTCGCAATGGCAGCGGTAAGTCGAGTCTGTTGCGCATCCTTGCCGATGAGGCGGTTCTTGACGATGGCATGGTCTGGCGGGAGCCCGGCTTGCAGGTCGCCTATGTTCCCCAGGAGCCGCAGTTTGCCCCGGAAGGTCGGGTTTTCGACGCTGTGGCAACCGGCCTTGGCGATACCAGCCGCCTGCTGGTCGAGTACCACGACGCTGCCGTTCGCGTCGCTCACGATACTTCCGGTGATGCGCTTGTCCTGTTGGAGGAGCTCCAGCATCGTCTCGACGACTGCGATGGCTGGCGTCTCAACAGTCGCGTCGAGCAGATGCTGACTCGCCTGCAACTTGATGGCGAGGCACGTCTCGGCACGCTCTCCGGCGGTGGCGTCAAACGCGTTGCCCTGGCCCGGGCGTTGGTCAATGAGCCGGATTTGCTGCTCCTCGACGAACCCACCAATCATCTTGATCTCGACGGCATTCTCTGGCTGGAAGAGCTGATCAGCGGTTTTGCCGGGGCAGTCATGGTCATTACTCACGACCGCGCCTTTCTCGATCGGGTGGCGACCCGCATCGTCGAACTCGATCGCGGCAAGTTGGCCAGCTTTCCCGGCCGCTATGCCGATTATCAGCTGCGCAAGGAGCGCATGCTGGCTGACGAGTCGGTGCATAACGCCAAGTTCGACCGCTTTCTCGCCCAGGAAGAAGTGTGGATACGCAAGGGCGTCGAAGCGCGACGCACCCGCAATGAAGGTCGCGTGTTGCGCCTCGAACAGTTGCGCCGGGAACGGGCAGCACGCCGCGAGCGGGCCGGGCGGGTCGGCATGCAAGTGGCACGCGCCGACGAGTCGGGCAAACTTGTCGCCGAGCTGGAACATATCGACAAGCGATTTGCGGACAAGACCATCGTGCGCGATTTTTCCTGTCGCATCCTGCGTGGCGACAAGATCGGCGTCATCGGCCCCAATGGTGCCGGCAAGACGACCTTGCTCAAGCTGATACTCGGCCAATTGACTACCGATGCCGGCATGGTGCGCCTCGGCAGCAAGCTCGAGATTGCCTATTTCGATCAGTTTCGCAGCCAGCTGGATCCCGAAGCTTCAATTGCCGATGTCATTTCGCCCGGCTCGGACTTTGTCGAAATCAATGGCCAGAAGAAGCATGTGATCGGCTATCTTGGCGATTTTTTGTTCGCCCCGGAGCGGGCCCGTTCGCCGGTCAAGTCGCTCTCCGGCGGTGAGCGCAACCGGCTGCTGCTGGCCCGCCTGTTCGCCCGGCCGGCGAATGTGCTGGTGCTGGACGAGCCGACCAACGATCTGGATATCGAGACGCTGGAGTTGCTCGAAAATCTGTTGCAGGATTTCGCTGGTACGCTTTTCCTCGTCAGTCACGATCGACGTTTTCTCGACAACGTAGTGACGCAGACCATTGCTGCCGAAGCTGGCGGTGCGTGGCGCGAGTATGTTGGCGGCTATGACGACTGGCTGCGGCAACGGCCTCGGCCGGAGAGTTCGCTGCCTGTTCCGCTGGCGGCGACGCCACAGCAGACGCATATGCAGGCCCCGGCGGCAAAGTTGAAAACGAAGCTGAGTTTCAAGGAAGCGAAGGAGTTACAGGATTTGCCGGATCGCATCGGCGTCCTCGAGGCAGAGCAGACAAGTTTGCATAAGCGCCTTGAGGATCCGGCGGTATATCGCGACGCCCCGGACGAGGCGCGTCGCCTGCGCCTGCGCACCAGCGCATTGGCGGCCGAGATAGAAGCGGCAATGACGCGCTGGGAAACGCTTGAAGCTCGGATCGCCTGACATGAGTGGCGGACGCCCGATTCTCATTGGAGTCGCCGCAGTGTCGGCGTTGGCGCTGGCCGTCGTGATTTTTCTGGCCTATCGGCAGCCGGCCCTGCTGCTGGACTTTCTCAATATTGCCTATTGCGGCTGATCGGGATCGTGCGAGCCCGACCACTCCGAGCTTTCCAGACCGAGCCGGTGCATCAGGGTTTCATGGTTGATATGTAGCAGTTCCTCGATGGCGTGAAAGTCGTCGGGCAAGGCCGGGTCGTCCCAGCCATTGGCGGAATGACGCGCCAGGTCCACGGCCAGCGAGACATTCTTGACGCGTGGATTGTCGGCATTGCTGTGATCCATCAGTGTCGTCAGCAGCTCCGGCAGGTGCCAGGCGCGCGCCAGCTTGAGATGCAAGTCATTCATCTTGATGCCGTATACGGCAAGTTGCGCCGAGGTACTGCGCAGGCTGCGATCATGCATCTGCATTTCCTTGGCTTGCAGTGCCAGCGTTGGCGCAAAGCACCACATCAACATCTCGGCGGTATCGTGGAGGAGCGCAGCGACCGTAATCTCATCGACGTCGAGATCATGCCGGATGACGCCCCATTCACGGGCCCAGAGCGCCGCCTTGCGCGCCCGATTGGTTACCTTGAGTAATCCGAGCAAGGCTCGGGGGTAGGCTTTTAGCTCCTCCTCGACCAGCGGCAGATCCTCGAAGTCGCGAAAGAAGGGTTCGATCCCGATCATCATCAGCGCCCGTTCGATGGTGGTGATATCGGCATTTTGGCTCTTGCGGCGGCGCTCCTCGATATAGGCAAGTACGCGCAGGGTCAGCAAGGGATCGCGCATGACGGCGTTGGCCAGCAAGCGGGCGTTGACTCTCTCGGCATTGCCGCGCAATGCGTCGAGCTCGGCGCGCGTGTGCCGCAGCACCGGCAAATTCGCCTCGCTCAAATACGCGACCCAAGCATCGAGATCAGAAAATGGACGATCGATCATGGC
>CAISUK010000609.1 GCA_903888645.1 uncultured Pseudomonadota bacterium
GCCTTCGGCCACTTCTGCGTTGACCGCGTTCTTGGCTTCAGGGCGGTTGATCGTTATGATCATTACGCCTTCATCGACGCTCACCAGCACTGTGTCGCTCATTTCAAATTCCCTATTGTTGAGATGCCTATTGCCCATGCTGAGGCGCATGGAGCTCTTTGTATAAAACCCGCCTTGGCTATTGCAGCACCAGCACGTTGTTGCGGCGTTCCATTGGGCGTGGCAGTGGCAAGGCCATCAAATCCTGTCCTGCTGTACGCTCCAACAAGGAAGTCAAGCGCCGGACGGCGTCTGCAGGCATTGACTGCGCCGCAGCCTGTGCCATTTGAAACAACCACAAACCATGCATGGCACTGGCGCGTTGCACCTGCACACCGCGCCATGTGTAGCTCACCATGCCGAGTGTGGGGTGCACCAAGCGCCCATCGTTCATGTTCACCAGATGTCCTGCTTCCATCCCGGGGTTGGCGTCCAACCACTGCCGGTAGCTGGCGGCATCGGCGGCGAGCTGCGGCCCCCAGACCTTGAACAACAAGGCCAGCACCGGCTCAAGGGTGGCGGGAATGGCGTCATCGGGCAGCCAGTCGGAAACGTGCGCAGCGTATTCACCATCCGGTGTGTTGGGCAGTTGCATACGCTCTACCCAGCGAGCGACGTTGGGGGCGCGCTTTTTCATCAGCGCTGTGGGGTAAGGATCGCGCCCGAGGTGCGCGTACATCGGCGCAATCAGACCCAGGTCGGCAATACTGACACGCCAGCCCATCACATAGGGGTAGCTCTGGAAGTGAACGTCAAGCGCTTCAAGCAGTTCTTCGTAGGCAGCCTCAATGGCTGGAATGGTCTGCGGCGTGATTCCCAGTGCTGGGAGGCTGGAACTGAAGAAGTCCATGACGCGCCGGCCGGCGCCACGCCGTGTTTCACGATCCGCACCGGCATACAGTCCACGCCCAAACTCGGTCTGCAAGAACAGTTCCTGCTCGTCGCGGTAGCTCCAGCGGTAGTGCATGGCCACCTGCAACATGCCTTCCAGGCCAAAACCATCGATCAGTCTTGCCACCGCAAGCTGAACCGGCGTGCAGGGCGACATCAACTCGTCTGGCGCAAGTGCGTCGAGCGAGTCCAGGTAAGTCACGATGTCCGTGGAATCCTGAATGAATTCTCCATTCGGAGTTTCGAGCACCGGGAAAGTCACCATTCCGACCGTAGGTCGCACGCGCGCTTTGTAATCCGGATGCGAAGGACAGCGCTCGACGAACGCAAGCCCTTTCTTGATCAGGCAGGACCGTGCTTTACCTGTGTAGAGCGAGTGCGGCGTGCCCCATAGAATGTGTTGACTAATCGGATCAACTGTAGTGGCCATCGTCTTTACTCCTTATTCAAATACCACTGGATCCTGCCCCAGCAAGCTCTGCACCCACGGTCGGTAATTCGCTTCCACCGCCTTGCGCTTGAGCTTCATCGTTGGTGTCAGCAGGCTGTTGGCCATATTCCAATCTTCGCGCGTGACGAAGATCTGCGACAAGAGCTCGTGTGGTGGCAAAGCGGCATTAAGCGCCTCAAGGTAGACGGCCAACGCATGTATCAA
>CAISUK010000610.1 GCA_903888645.1 uncultured Pseudomonadota bacterium
AAAAGCAAGGCCAAGCGCACCGCTCAGATCCGATAGCGGCACCATGCTGGAAAGACCCAGGAAGGGTGTCGCCAGAACGCCGCCCAATGTGTTGGGTCCGGCGGTAGCGAGCTGACTGTTGTAGGGAAGTATCCGACCCGCTTGATCCACACCCTGCGAAGGCGCCGGCAGCTCGATCTGGTGCAGATCGGCGCCGATGGACATGCGATGGTTGCGAGCATTGGTCAATGCCGACCAGTTGATACCCTGCTGGTAGCCGTCGTTGAGTTCGACCTCGACAATCTTCGCCTCGAGCATGACTTGGCGCTCCAGCGCCAGCTTGGAGGTCTTCAGAAAATTTTCGACCTCGCGCAACTCCCGCGGCAGCGCCCGCACGACGATGACGCCCGACTGCGGCGAGACGACCACGCGGCGGCCGGTATCGCTGCCGACGATGGCCTGAATGGTGTGCTCCACTTCGGTCCAGAAATCGGACGTGTTGGTGGTGAAAACCTGCGTTCCTTCGCTGGCGCCATTATTCCCCGGGCCACCCTGGGCACCAGCGTTGGCAGCGGCCGGCGCCGTGCTGCCACCTTGGGTACCGCCAGAACCGCCATTCTGCGATCCACTGCCGGTGATCGAACCCGACTGCACCCGCGTATCGCTGTGTCCCTGGCGCCGCGCCATCAGGTAGCTGACCTGGAAGACACGCGACTGCAGGGTGACGGGCTGGATATAGATACGGTTGCCGTCGATCTTGTATTCATAACCATAGAGCTCGCGAATGGCGTCGAGCGCTTCCTTGACCGTGACATCCTTGAGGTTGAGCGACAGCGCGCCGCTGACCTCGGGATGCACCAGCATGCTATAGCGCGTGCCAGTGACAATGGCATTGAACACCTGACTGGCCGAGGCGTTGTTGAGCACCAGATCGAAACGCTGCTCGCTCGCCTGCGGTCGCGGCACTTGCACCTGCAGCGGCGGCAGCAGCGCCTGCTCGACTGCTTCCGGCCGAGCCGCTGTTGGCCGTTGTGCCGCCTGCTGCATTTCGGCTCTGATGCGCTCGTAAGTCGCATCCTGGCGCGGGCCGGTTCCGGCACAGGCCGCGAGTAGCAATGAGGCCAGCGATGCGCTCACCGGCGCAATCATTCCCCAGGTTCTTGAATTCGATGATGAGTGCCAGCGCATTTTCATTCCCTTGAATTCCTTCCACGGTTCCCGCTGCGCATTCATGGTTGTTTCTTTCCCGACTCCGGCTGGGCGGGCTTTTCCGCAGCTTTCGCCGGCGCTGGCTGCCGAACAGTCTTGTCGACCTCGGGGTTGAGCTTGAGCACCTGGCGCCCGCCGGGTCCGCTCAATACCACTTCAGTTTCGCCGATCGAAATGACTTTGCCATCGCCGACCGGACTGCCGATGGTGACCGTTTCGCCACCGATGAGGGCCAGCGGTTGCATGCCCTTGCGCAGTATGACACTCTGCACCGCCAGACCGGCTTCGCCCGGTGGCGCGTTCTCGGCCGGACGGGCGACTTCGGCCATCCCCGGTGGCGGCCGCATCGGATCGAATTGCGCCTGTGCCGACAGTATCGTCAGGAACAGGCCGGCGAGAATCGCCCTGCCGATCAAACGACCAGCCATGATTTCTCCAGGCTCAGGGTATAGACTGTTACGGTCATGACGATCTGCGGGTAGTGCTCGGCATCGACGACGATCCGGCCCCACAGCACGCGTTGCGGCAGACGCTCGAGTTCGGCGAGATAGGCATTTAGATCGGCATAACTGCCTTCGACACAGATTTCGACACCATGGCGATAGAGGTTGGCCTGCGTCGGCACGCCGACCTTATCGACTTGCGCGCTCTCCGTGGTAGCACTTGTGGCGGCATTGGTGGCGGCGGGTTTATCGGTCTTTGCCGCAGCATCAGCCGCCTTGCGCTCGATCAGCGGTTGCGGCGGCAGCGAATGGATCGCCAGCAGACGCAGGCCGCGATTGCGCGTGACGAACTCGCCGAGCAGGGCGCTCATCTGTTGCGGCGGGACCAGCGCATTGCCGAATTTTTCGATCTCCCCGGCCAGCGCCGCATCCTTGCTGCGGGTCTGCTCCAGGCTGGCACGCAAGGCTTTTTCCGGATCCTGCAGGCGGCTGCGGGTGGCCTCGATCTGTGCGTGCAGATTGATCGCTTCCGTCCGCTGCTGCAGGATTTGCGCGGCCGCCAGTTTATCGCGCTTCAATGCCGGCTCGACGAAAGCCGTGCTGCCGAGCAGCAGGATACCGGCAACGATGGCGGTGGCGACCATCGCCCGTTCGCGCTGGCTCATCGCATCGAAGCGGGCGGCCAGGCTCAGTAGCCGCGCTTTCATGGTTTTGTACCGCCAGCAACCATGGTTTCACCGGCCCTGTCGCTATTATTGTCGCCATCCTTGCTGCCGGTCAATACGAATTCGGTAAAGCGCGCCCGGGTTGCTGCAGGCAAGCCGGGTACCTGTTTGGCATCGACCAGCGCCACTGTCTTGGGCCCGGACAGCAAGGAGGAATCCTGCATCGATATCTCGGCAATCTGGCGCCCCTTAAATGCCTTCTCGGCAGCGAGCCGCTTGATGAGCGCCGGCAGCTGCGCCGGATCGAGGGTGCGACCGCGCAGTGTCAAGGCGCCGCTGTCGCCGGCGCTGGCGAAGTTGGTCAGCCACACGCCCGGCAGGATCTGGCGGGCCAATGCCTGAAGGGTGTCGGCATAGCCGCCGGGACTGCCGGCGGCACCATTGCGCAGCGCGCGCATCACATCTTCATGTCCCTGCAGTACCAGCGACGCGGCGGCCAGATCGGCCTCGAGTTGGGCATTTCGTTTCGGCACCGATAGTTCTTGAGTCAGCGCCACCAAGGCAGCCTGATCCTGCTTGAGTTGCGCTTCGACGACGACCGCCTCGCCGGCGCGTTGCCTGTCCTGCCATTGCGCCCAACCGGACAGCGCGACCACGATTGCCAGGGAAAGCACCGCGGCGACGGCGACAACCGAGGCCGAAAGCAAATCGCGGATGCGTCGAAATGCCGGGTTGTAGAGATTGATCTGCTGCGTCATGCCGGCTGGCTATCGTCGCGCAACGCTGCACCCAGCGTATGCAGGCACTGCAGCTGCCGCTGCGGATTTTTCAGTTCGGGTACGGCGGGAAAATCAAGCACGCTCTTCAGATCGAAAAGCTCGATCGGCAGATACAGGTTGGCAGAGAGATATTCGACCAGGCCGGGAACATCGGGGGTCGGCGCCACAAGTAATTTTGCCAGCGGCGCATGACTGAACTGGCGATCGAAGTTATCCAGCGAGCGCTGCAGTTCGAGACCGATGCGCTCGAAGTAGGCATAACGTCGCTCGTCGTCAGCACCGGCCAATTGGCCAAGGGTGATCTCGATGTTGCGGCAGGCGCACAGTTCGCCGGCAAAGGTGAAAGTCAGCAAGCCGCCTTCGGCATCGATCGTCAGCATCGCCAGGGCGCGGCCCTCGATGGCAAAGAGATTGGCGACATTGCGTTGGGCCAGTTCGGGAATATCGATCGCTTCGAGCGCGACACCGGCCTCTTCGAGCAGCGTCTGGCGGGCCTGAATGCGTTCGTTGGCGGCGGCGACGGCGAACATCAGCTTGGCGCGGCTGGCATCGGCGGAGGGAATTGCAATGACATCTAGCGTCGCCGTCTCGGCGGGAAAGTCGAGTTGATCCTTGATGCGCCAGCGCAACGCCTCCTTCGCCTCGTTGGCAGCGACACTTGGCGCTTCCACCTGCAGCATCTGGTAATCGCCGCGATTGAGCAGTGTGGTGCAGCGAAATTTGCCGAGACCCAGTTCCCGACGCAGGCGTTCGAACGTCGCGGCGTCTTCTCCGTCGCGCTGGTAGGACTCCAAGCGATGCACCGTCGGCCGTCCCGACGGGCCACGCTCGATATGGGCGAAGTCGATTCGCTCGGGATGGAGGCTGATCGCCATCCATCCCGGGATTCTTCTTCTATTCGCGAACCAACTCATATTTGCGGCCTAGGCGTAGAAGTCAGAACGAATCCATCATAAGGCTGCTCAATAGCCCACATTCTGACGAATAGAAGGAACAATCCCACCACGCCAAGCGCAATGCTCCGTTGCCGAGCCAGCTGATGGTACCCAGCTGGTCCGTCAGGGCCGTTTTCCAATGTTTAACTCGTGCAGGCGACCGTAACTGCGTACTGATTCGGGGCTACAGCGGTGCTTCCATACCTTACCAAGCAGCTTGTTGAGTCGGAGCCAGCCGAACCAGGCGCGCAGGTGGCGGCGATTGTGTTATCAGCGACCCATTGCAGTCCAGTGCCACTCGTTGCTGTCAGGGCTGGGGAAACAAGTCCTCCCGCCGTACTGCACTTCGAAGTGCCGGCAACAATGCCAGTCCCGGACGTACCGTTATTGGCCTTGAACTTCGCGTAATTCATCGTACTCGCCGACGTAACTGCTGCCGCCGTCGCCGCAGCCGATGCATTTCCGGACTCCGTCGACAGATCGACAAACTTGGGAATAGCCACCGCGGCGAGAATGCCGAGAATGACAATGACGACAACCAGCTCGATCAGCGTAAAACCCTTCTGTGTATTCACTTTACATCTCTCCTTTGAAAAAAACTGAAGCGTTGGTTGCAGGCACTGCTGATATCGGTGACAGAAATGATGGGTGCTACCAACGTGTTGCCACTGCCGAGGCTACCGCGATCGCATATAAAAAGACAGCTGCCCGCCGTCGGAATGGGGACGAGCCGACTGAAGGGAGTCACCCGGTCCAGCTTCGCCAATTCCTCGCAGGACGCCAATCGATCCAGCAGCACAGCTGCGATTATGCCTATTAACAGCAGGGATACCAACACTTCGAGTCACGAAAACCCGCGGTAATCGACTGCAAATTTGTCCACTTTATCGGCGGTGACCGCTTACTTCTTGAGTGCGACCTTGCCGAGATCCCAGATCGGCAGAAACACGCCCAAGGCGAGAATGAGCACCAGAATGCCGAGGAAGAAGATCAGGATCGGCTCGATCTGCTGAGCGAGCGTCTTCAGTTCGTATTCCACTTCGCGCTGATACATCTCCGCCACTTCCTGCAGCATGTCGTCGAGTGCACCGGATTCTTCGCCAACGGCAACCATTTGCAAGACGACCGGCGTGAAAATGCCGACGGCGATAGCCGAGCGCAAAATGCTTTCGCCGCGCTCGACGCTTTCGCGCATTTTTTCGATGCGGCTGGCTATGAAGGCGTTATCGACGGTCATCGCTGTCGTCGTCAAGGCCTGCACGATGGAGACGCCGCTCTTCAGCGCCAGCGCCAGGCTGCGCGAGAACCGCGCCAGCGTTGCCTTGCGCACGATGTTGCCGGCGATGGGCAGGCGCAGTTTGCTGCGGTCCCAGAGGTAGCGCCCGCGCGCCGTGCCGATCCACGCCTTGATGCCCCACCCGGCGACGGCTAGGACACCGAAGATCACCGGCCAGTACTCGACGGTAAAATCGGAAAACGCCAGCAGCAATCTGGTGAGGATCGGTAATTCGGCATTGAAGCCCTTGAACACTTTGGCGAAGGCGGGTATGACAAAGATGTTGATGACTGTCATTGCCACTGCCATGGCGATCATGACGAAGGTCGGATAGCGCAGCGCCGCCTTGACCTGGTCGCGCATGAATTTTTCGAATTCCATGTGGTGATACAGGCGCAGGAAGATTTCTTCGAGACGCCCGGTCATTTCGCCGACACGCACCATGGCCAGGTAAAAGTTGCTGAAGATTTTCGGATGGCGCGCCATGCTGGCGGAGAGATCTCGGCCGGAATCGAGACTGCCGCGAACATCCTGAAGCATGCCCTTCATCGCCTTGTTGGACGTCGATTCCTGGAGTCCGGTCAGCGCGCGCATGATCGGCACGCCGGCCTTGAGCAGTGTATAGATCTGGCGGCTGAAGAGCATGACATCGACTTCGCCAATTTTCTCGGCGAACATTTCAGCCAGCGGATTTTCCAGCTTGAAAGCCGGCGCCGACCGCGCCGTCGTGATCTCGACGGGAGTAATGCCGCGACCGAACAACAAGTCGGCAACCGCTGCCGCCGTGGCGCCGTCCTGCACGCCTTCGATCATTTGGCCGCCGTGGTCGCGGCCCTTGTAGGCGAAGCTGGGCATGGATCAGGTCGCCCTCATTGGGCAGCGCAATCGCTCATTCATCTTGTTGACTGCTGATCCACATTGCCTCCTCGACCGTGGTGCGGCCTTCGAGCACCAGCCGAACGGCATCGCGGCGTAGCGTGTTGCCGGCCATTTGCTGGCGTGCCACCTGCATGAAGAGATTCGGGTCGTCCTGATTGGTCGCCTCGATCAGCGCGTTGCTCATTTCCAGCATCTCGTAAACGCCGGTGCGACTCTGGAAACCGGTGCCATTGCAATGCGAGCAACCGCGGCCGCGCTTATAGGCGTGCGCATCGACCTTGTCGCCGAGTTCGTAGCGCAGCCATTCATGTTCATGCGGTACCGGCGTATAAGGTTCGGCGCAACTTTCGCAGATCACCCGCACCAGGCGCTGCGCCAGCACCAGTTGCAGGGACAGCGCCACCATGTATCTTGGCACGCCCATGTCGAGCAAGCGGATCGGCGTCGACAGGGCATCGTTGGTATGCAAAGTGGAAAGGACCATATGCCCGGTCATGGCGGCGCGCATGCCGATTTCGGCGGTCACCTGATCGCGCATTTCGCCAACCAGGACGATGTCCGGATCCTGACGCAGGGCAGTGCGCAGCACCCGGTCGAAACTGAGATCGATCTTGTCATGCACCTGGACCTGGTTGATGCCGGGCAGGCGATATTCGACCGGATCCTCGACAGTGATGATCTTCTTTGCCGGCGTGTTGAGCTCAGCCAGCGCGGCGTAAAGCGTGGTGGTCTTGCCCGAGCCGGTCGGGCCGGTCACCAGCACCATGCCGCTGGGGCGATGAATGGCATGCCGCAGCCGGTCGAGAATGTGCGCCGGCATGTTCATGCGGTCTAGGCTGAGTATCCCGGAGCTTTGCGCCAACAGCCTCATCACCACTGATTCGCCGAACTGCGTCGGCATGGTCGAGATGCGCACGTCGACCGCATTGTTGCGCACCTTGATGTTGAAGCGACCGTCCTGCGGGAGGCGCTTTTCCGATATGTCGAGACCCGACATCAGCTTCAGGCGCAGCACCAGCGCCGAGGAAATTTTCGGATCGGATTCCGTCTGCACCAACAGCACGCCGTCGATGCGAAAACGGATGCGCAATGACTTTTCCTGCGGCTCGATGTGGATATCGGAAGCACGCGTCTTGATGGCTTCCTCGAACACGGTCTGCAACAGCTTGACGACCGGCGCATCTTCCTGACCCGGCGTCAGGCCGAGCAGATCGCCGAACTCGACTGGCATATCGCCAAGCTCGGCCGTCAGCTCCTTGGCCAGCCCGCTGATTTCCTGGGTGCGCCGGTAAACGCGGTCGATCGTTGCCAGCAACTGCGATTCGGTGACCACCGCCACTTCGATGTCGCGCTTGAGCACCCGCGCGACTTCGTCGAATGCAAACAGGTCGGTCGGATCGACCATGGCGATGGACAGGGCTTTTCCCTTGTCTTCGAGCACCAGCGCACGAAAGCGTCGCGCCTGCGCTTCCGGGAGCAACTCGACCAACTCGGGCCGGGTATTGAAAAACTTCAGCTCGACGTAGGCGATACTGAGCTGTCGGGCCAGCGCCTTGGAAATCGCGTCCTCGGTCACCAGGCCACTTTCGACAATGACGCGACCGAGCTTGCGACCACTGCGCTTTTGCTCTTCCAGCGCTGCCTTGAGCTGCGCCTCGGTGAGCAACCCTTGCTGTATCAGCAGATCACCAAGGCGGACTTTTTCCGGGCGGGCCATGCCCTATCTCCAGTATCATTTGAAGTAAGCAGCCTAATTGGCTGATTTTCCGCAGAAAGTTACCTGCTTTCGGGAGCCGTTGCAAGTGCTTTTTGTTGACACTTACGGGTAATCTTCACACATGTTCGACATTGCCCTCTATCAACCGGAAATTCCGCCCAATACTGGCAACATCCTTCGACTGGCGGCGAACAGCGGGGCGCGACTGCATCTGATCAAGCCGCTCGGCTTCAGGATCGACGCACCGGCGCTGCGCCGAGCCGGCCTCGACTACGCCGCGCTGGCCGAGGTGTCGGTACATGAATGCTGGGAGGATTTTCTGATTGCTGTGGCGGGGCGACGCTTGTTCGCGGTCAGCACGCGCGGCACCGTACGTCACGATCAAGCGCAATATGTTGCCGGCGACACCTTCGTGTTCGGTCCGGAAACGCGCGGACTGCCCGATTCCGTGCTAATGACATTCTTGCCGGAACAGCGTATCCGCCTGCCAATGATGCCCGGCAACCGCAGTTTGAACCTGTCGAATACGGTGGCTGTGGTGATTTACGAGGCCTGGCGGCAGCACGACTTCAGCGGCTCCGCCTGACCCTCAATCACAAATACTCGCCACTACTCGTCCTTGGTATCCCTGCCCATCAGCGACTCCACGGCGGCGCGGGGAGTGACGCTGCCATCGAGCAAGGCGCATACGGCCTGGGTTATTGGCATATCGATGCCCAGCGTCGCCGCGCGCACCGCCACCTCTCGGGCCGTCATGATGCCCTCGGCAACGTGACCGAGCTCGTCGGTGATGGCGGCAAGCGATTGCCCCGCAGCCAAGGCAACGCCGACTCGGCGGTTGCGCGAAAGATCGCCGGTACAGGTCAGGATGAGGTCGCCGACACCGGTCAGCCCCATGAAAGTGTCACGCCGCGCGCCGAGGGCGATGCCGAAGCGCGTGATTTCGGCGAGACCGCGCGTAATCAGCGCGGCTCGGGCGTTGAGACCCAGCCCAAGTCCATCGCAAACACCAGTGGCAATTGCCAGCACGTTCTTGACGGCACCACCGACCTCGGCGCCAACCAGGTCGTCATTGGCATAAATTCGCAAACGACTGTCGTGCAACTCGTTCGCCATGCGCCGGGCAAAAACGCCGTCTCGGGAGGCAATGGCGACAGCAGTGGGCAAGCCGGCGGCAACCTCCTCGGCAAAGCTCGGGCCGGTCAGTGCGGCATACACAGAAGCCCCGGCTTCTTCGCCGACCACCTGATGCGGCAGCAGGCCGCTCCCCGCTTCGAGGCCCTTGCAGACCCACAACAGCGGCAGGTTTGGCGCGGTGGCAGCGAGCATTCGGGTGGCAGTTCGCAAGCCGGCCAGCGGCGTCGCGATAATGGCCAGTTCTGCAGCCGCCAAGGCAATGGTCAATTCGGTAACCAGCGCCACTTGCGGCGGCAGCGGATGGCCAGGCAGGTAGCGGGCGTTCTCGTGGCCGAGTTGCATGGCGGCGCACTGGTCGGCGTCGCGGCACCACAGCGCCACCTCATGCCGGCGCGAAAAAGCCAAGGCGAGCGCCGTACCCCAAGCCCCGGCACCGAGAATGGCGATCTTCATTTCAGGAAGAAACGAAAGTCAAAAGTCTGCTGCTGAACATTGGCAATTGGGAACAACCTGATGCGCTGAGCTACAGCCCCCAAACCTGTCCTACCGCAACATAACCGCTTTGGCCATCGCGATGGCGGACCTTGGCCCAACCGCTGGTGGCGGGCTCCAGCAGTTCGAAAACAACATCCTTTTCGGCCTCGAAGACCAAAGCGGCCTTGTCTTCGGGCTGGGCGCGCACTTGCGCCCGCTGCGGGCGCACGAGCAGGGTTTGCCGCTCGCTCAGGAAGCGCTTCTCGATCCACGCCAATGCGCCATCGGCATCGCGGATCTTCAGCCACCCATCGAGCGTCACCACGGCTTCGACCGGCGTATAGCGGGCCATCACAAACAGCGGTTGAGCCTTTTGCGAGGGTGCGTCATAAAGGATCGCCACGTCGTTCAGCGAACGGTAATCCAGGGCAACGGCCACCGGCGCCGCGACCAAGCAGCCGAGCAAGGCAATGGCGGCAAAGCGTAAGCGGCGCACAGTGCTGAAATTATTGAATCGAAACTTCGCCCGCGGCTTGCTGTTGCTGAGCAGCGCTGACACGCTGCTGGTAGAGCGCCTCGAAATTGACGGGGGCCAGCAACAGCGGCGGAAACCCTGCGCGGTTCACGCAATCCGAGACGGTTTCGCGCGCGTAAGGAAACAGAATGTTGGGGCAAGCGACAGCAAGAATGGGCTCCAGATCCTGCTCAGGGACGTTGCGAATCTGGAAAATGCCGGCCTGGCCGACTTCGACGAGGAACATGGTCTTGTCCGACAGTTTGGCGGTAATCGTTACGGTCAGGACCACCTCGAAGGTTCCGTCGCCGATGCCCTTGCCCTGCGAGTTGAGTTGAATCTCGATTTCCGGATTCTCCCGTTGCAGGAAAATCTCCGGTGCGCCGGGAATCTCCAGGGACATGTCCTTGACATAAACTTTCTCGATGCTGAAATGCGGCTGTTGCGTATCGCTCATGATTGGTCGCCAATTTTGATCAAGCCAAGTGCCGCGCCGCAGCGCGGCCCGCGATTGGCCTGGGGAATCGCGGGAAAAGTTGCATATTCTAGCCGGAAACGAGTCTCAACCGGAGGCCAAAAGCGGGTCGAGTCGACCCGTGCGCTCAAGGTCGTACAACTCATCGCAACCACCAACATGGGTGTCGCCAATATAGATCTGCGGTACGGTGCGGCGACCGGTGCGCTCCATCATCTCCTGCCGTCGCTGCGGTTCCAGGTCCACCCGGACCTTGTCAATATTGACAACACCTTTGCGTATCAGCAGCTGCTCGGCGCGCACACAAAAAGGGCACACGGCCGTGCTGTACATGAGCACTTTGGCCATGCTCACTCTGCCCAGTTCATTTCGTGGTAACCGGCAGGCTCGCCTCATTCCACGCGCTTATGCCGCCGGCAAGATTGAAAACTTTCTCGAAACCGGCCTTGCGCAGCACGCCGCAAGCCGTCGCCGAGCGATTGCCGCTGGCGCAGTAGACGATGACCGAACGCGACTTGAATTTCTCGATCTCGGCGAGGCGCTTTTCGAGTTGGCTCAAGACAATATGGCGGGCATTGGCGATATGCCCGGCCGACCATTCTGCGGGCTCGCGAACGTCAATGACAATCGCATCCTCGCGATTGAGCAGCAGCGTCGCCTGCATCGGCGAGACGCTGGCGCCGCCAAGACTGCCGCTAACCAGCTGCCACAGCAGCAGGCTGCCACTGATGACGGCCAGCGCTACCCACATGATGTTTGCCTGAATGAACTCCACTGCTATTTCCTCGTTTGCTTGCGCAGAATGGCCAGCGCTGACCAATCGGTCACACGCTGCGCTGCCGGCGTTACGCTAATGGATCACCGCTGAATATTTCTGTTGCGGTGCATAAAGGCAGATTATAGATGACTTGCTTAATGACCTGATCACGCCATTTGCCTTATCATTCGTGCTTGCCCATTCTGCACTGCTCGGCCATGAAGAAAATCGTTCTGCTCCGCCATGGCGAATCCGCCTGGAACAAGGAAAACCGCTTTACCGGATGGACCGACGTCGGTCTGACCGAACTTGGACTGGCCGAGGCAAAAGCCGCCGGGCAGTTGCTCAAGGCCGAAGGATATGCCTTCGACGTTGCCTACACGTCGGTGTTGCGTCGCGCCATCAAGACGCTGTGGACCGTGCTCGAGGAAATGGACCGGATGTGGATTCCGGTGCATCATTGCTGGCGCCTTAACGAACGCCACTACGGCGCTTTGCAGGGGCTCAACAAAGCCGAAACTGCGGCCAAGTACGGCGAGCAGCAAGTGTTGATCTGGCGACGTGCCTACGACACGCCACCCCCGGCGCTCGAAGATGGCGATCCGCGCATCGAGGCTGCCGAGCCGCGCTATGCCGATCTTGACCCCGACGAGTATCCGCGCACCGAATGCCTGGCGGATACCGTGCAGCGCTTCCTGCCTTATTGGCACGGCACCATTGCGCCGATGGTCAAGACCGGCAAGAGCGTCGTCATCGCTGCCCATGGCAATAGTCTGCGCGCCCTGATCAAATATCTCGACGATGTTTCCGACGCCGACATCGTCGGCCTCAACGTACCCACTGGGCAGCCGCTCGTCTATGAGCTCGACGATGACCTCAAGCCGATTCGGCACTACTACCTCGGCGATCAGGAAGCCATTGCGGCCGCCATGGCCGCTGTCGCCAATCAGGGCAAGGCGAAGTAGCCTATTCGCATTGCTCCTGCTGCTGGCGCCGGGACTCGCCCCGGCGGCAGCGCCGGCCGAGCGTCCTGAGGCAAAACGCGCCGAGCTGAAAGAGCGCCAGGGAGAACTTCGCGGCCGGCTCGAAGCCCTGCGCCAGGATCTCGCCAAGACCGAGGGCGCAAAGGTCGAGGCGGCCGATCAGCTGCGCGAAACCGAAAGCGCGATCTCCCATGCCAACCGTCGCCTGCACGAATTGGCCGGGCAGCGCAACGCCACCCAAGCCGAACTCGCCAACCTCGAAGCGCAGTCGCGGCGACTTGATCGGCAGATCGATGGTCAGCAAAAGGATCTCTCCCGCCTGCTCTATCGCCAGTTTGTGAGTGGCGAAAGTGATGCCCTGCAACTGCTGCTCGCCGGCCGCGATCCCAACGAGGTGGCGCGTGACAGCCACTTCCTGACCTTGCTGTCACGGGCAAAAGCTGAAATGATCGGCAGTTTGCGTAACAGCCTCGCCGAACAACGCTCGCTCGTGGCAACGCAGCGCGACAAGACGGCAGAACTCGGCGAAATCGAGCGCAAGCAGGAAGATCAGCGCGCGACAATGCTGGCCCAGCAGAAGCAGCGGCAAGTTGTGTTGGCGCAAATCTCGGACAAGATGAAGGTGCAGCGCCGGGAATTTGACAACCTCCGCCACAATGATCAGCGCCTGAGCAAGTTGATCGACGACCTGGCGAAGATCGTCGCCAAGGCGGATCGTCGCAAACAAAAAACCAAATCGAAATCGGTTACGTCGGCCAAAGCGAAGAGTCGGCCAACACCTCGCGAGAACGAGGGACCGGACCCAAGCAACTTGGATGGCGATTTCGCGCGATTGCGCGGACACCTGCGTCTACCGGTTCGCGGCGAGATCGTCTATCGCTTCGGCACACCGCGAGCCGAGGGCGGCGCCCTCTGGAAGGGTATCTTCATTCGCAGCAATGAAGGCGGAGAAGTTCATGCGGTGGCCGGCGGGCAAGTCGTTTATGCGGATTGGTTGCGTGGTTTTGGCAATATCATGATCATCGACCACGGCGATGGTTTCCTCTCCATCTACGGCAATAACCAGGCACTTCTGCAGCAGGCCGGCGATGCCGTGCGGACTGGTGATAGCATCGCTACCGTTGGCAACAGCGGCGGCAACCCGGAATCCGGTTTATATTTTGAAATCAGGCATCAGGGGCGGCCTTTCAATCCAACCGCATGGCTGAGCCGAAAGTGATAGCCTGGGTGCGTATTCCTTTAATACAGACGAATATCCACCAATGGCGTTGTATTGACCAACATTACGTTGGCGGTAATAATGCTCCAAGAAATTCATTGGCCCATCAAAAGAGACTGGACTGCACCGATGCAAGACGATGCTGGCTCATGGGACCGGCTGCTTCATGTCCTGGAATGGCTCCTCGATGTCGAATTGCGTCATCCGGGCACCCTGCGTTTCAGCATGGTCTATATCAGTTTCGCGGACAAGATCGCACTGGGCAACACATATGGTGCCCCGGCGGCGTTTCAGATGCTGGTGAAACTCGCCCACGATCTGAACCGCGCCATGCGGAAGTCGGACATCGTCGCCCGCAACGGGACGGACTTCTGGGTGCTGATTGCCCACAACGAAGCGGAACTGGTCGTACCCAAAATCGCCAAGATAGTCGAAATAGCCGCCGCAAATGGTCTCGATGTCGTTGACCGTGATATCTCCGTGTTCTCTTTTCATGACCAAGACATTGTTAAGCAAAACGGCCTGAACCTTCCCCTCGCCTTTCTCGACTACGTCAAAAACAACCGCACCATCGCCAGAAGCTGGCCTTCCGGAATATCCTGAATGCATCGTCTCCACCATACCATTCAATAGACATCGGAGACAGGTTCCAAACGGGGCAACATTACAATTTTATCTAAAACGTGACGGTGGGGAATTCGTTACAGATCAGGCCGCTACGGTCTATTTTCTCGGTTATACTTTGAACTCAAGCACCAAGGTCGGCGTTTCGACCCAGACCGCTGGGTCAGCTCCCGCTGACGGTGTATCACCCCATGGAGTCACGCATGCGCAGCAAGCTGCAACAAGCCGGACTGGTCTTGATCGGCCTCCTGGTCGGGATCCTCATCAGTCTCAACTTCTCGGCTAACGCCGAGAAGGGAGAGGTCGCGACGGCCCTGCCGGTAGAGGAACTGCGCACATTCGCCGACGTCTTCAGTGCGATCAAGCAAGGTTATGTCGAACCGGTAGAAGACAAGAAGCTGATCACTCATGCAATCAGCGGCATGCTGGCCAATCTCGATCCGCATTCGGCATATCTTGACGCCGACGCCTTCAAGGATCTGCAAGTCAGCACGCAAGGCGAATTCGGCGGACTGGGTATCGAGGTCGGCATGGAAGACGGGCTGGTCAAGGTGGTCTCGCCTATCGAGGACACCCCCGCCTATCGCGCCGGGGTCAAGGCCGGCGATCTGATCTTCAAACTCGACGACACGCCCATCAAAGGCATGACGCTCAATGACGCTGTCAAGCGTATGCGCGGCAAACCGAAGACCCCGATCACCTTGAGCATTCTGCGCAAAGGCGAGAACAAGCCGATCATAGTTACACTGCTTCGCGACAAGATCAAGGTGCAGAGTGTCAAGTCGAAATTGATCGAGCCGGGCTATGTCTACCTGCGCGTTACGCAGTTTCAGGAAGAAACGACTGCAGATGTCGTCAAGGCGCTGGACAAGCTGTTCAAGGACAAAGACAACAAGGGCGAACCGGTCAAGGGCTTGGTGCTCGACTTGCGCAACGATCCGGGCGGATTGTTGAACAGTGCCGTCGGAGTCGCTGCGGCTTTCCTGCCGCCCAAGGCGCTGGTGGTATCGACCGATGGTCGTACCGAGGATGCCAAACGCAAGTACTTGGCGAGCAGCGAGGATTATTTGCGCGGTCATGGCGAGGACGTATTGCGCAATCTGCCGGCTGGGGTGCAGACGGTACCGATGGTTGTCATCGTCAATGGCGGTTCCGCCTCGGCTTCGGAGATCGTCGCCGGCGCGTTGCAGGACCACAAGCGGGCCGTCGTCGTCGGCACGCAGACCTTCGGTAAAGGTTCGGTGCAAACCATCCTGCCGCTGTCCAATAACACGGCCATCAAATTGACTACGGCGCGCTATTACACGCCTTCCGGTCGCTCGATTCAGGCCAAGGGAATTGTTCCGGATGTCATTGTCGAAGAGACGCTGAACGGCGACACGCATGAACGACTCCGCGAGGCCGACCTTGATCATCATCTGCAAAATGACAAAGAGACTACCTCGAGCGTGGCGCCAGCGCCGGTTCCATCAAAAGCGCAGAAGACAGCTAAAGGCAAGCCCAAGGATAAGGACGCCGCAAAGGACACGGGCAAGGATGAGTTCGAAGAAGACACCTCGAGGGCGCCGGCCGAACCTGCGTCAAAGACCGATTACCAGTTCAACCAGGCATTGAACCTGCTCAAAGCCTGGCAGATCATCCAGAAAAAATGACACGGCCCGGCAAGATGAGCCCCGAACGGGCGCGCCTCCTGCGGGATGAGGCGCGGCGCACCAGGCGCGTTGCCTTCGTGCCGCAACCCGGCACCCGTAAGCACCGTGAGATCAGGTTCAGTAACTTGCGGCCAGGCCAAATGGAAGAGGCGAGGCACCTGCTCGAGCATCTGGAAAACCTCGAAGTCGATACCGGACTCCTGCCCAACAGCGTTGCGATCTGGTATGACATTGTCGATTACACGCTGGAAGGGCTGGAGTCAGCGCTGGTCGAGCGTGGTTTTCACCTTGAAAACTCGCTCTACTGCAAAATGTTTCGTGCCGTCGTCTACTTTTGCGAGGACACCCAGCTACGTAACATGCGGCAGCCAGAGCGCCTGATCAAGAAATCCAATGAAGTCTATGTCAAGGCCTGGGAACACCATCCGCACGGCGACCACGACGACACCCCGCCAGAACTTCGCGAAATTAAATAGTTGACTTGTTGTAGGCGTGGCAGAAGCGGCAGGGCTGTCGAACTGACGCCGCTTTGTTCGCAACGCGGCGAATATGGGCTCCCATGGACGACACACAATTACTTAGGTACAGCCGTCATATCCTGCTACCTCAGATCGGCATCGAGGGCCAGGAGAAGCTGCTCGCGTCAAGGGCGCTGATCATTGGCGCCGGTGGGCTCGGTTCGCCAGCGGCCTATTATCTGGCCTCAGCAGGCATAGGGCATATCGTCCTGGCCGACGGCGACACTGTCGATCTGACCAATCTGCAGCGGCAAATCCTTCATGTCACCGCGGCCATTGGCCACCCCAAGGCAGAGTCGGGTCGTGACACGCTGGCCCGGATCAATCCTGATATCCGCGTCACGCCAGTACTCGAACGACTTGCCGGAGCGCGCCTGAATGCTGAAGTTGCTGCGGCCGATGTCATACTCGATTGCTGCGATAACTTCGCCACACGCCATGCCGTCAATCGCGCCTGCGTGCGTCACGGCAAGGCACTGGTGTCGGGAGCGGCCATCGGTTTCGACGGACAGGTCGCGGTGTTCGACACGGACTCTGAAAACGGTCCCTGTTACCACTGCCTGTTCCCCGAAGCGGGCGAGGTGGACGAGGTGCGTTGCGCCGTGATGGGCGTGTTCGCTCCTTTGACGGGAATCATAGGCACGGTGCAAGCCGCGGAGACGCTCAAACTGCTGATCGGTTGCGGCACCACGCTCGCCGGCCGGCTGCTGCTGCTGGACGGACTGGCCATGGAGTGGCGGGAAGTCCGTATTCCCCGCGATCCTACGTGCTCGGTCTGCAGCCAACCCCGCATTGCAAATTGATGAACACCCTGCGCACGGTTATTTCTTCTGCCATCGCCAGTGGCGCCAGCGACCGGGCGCGTGCGAAACCATTACCGAAATCACCAGTACCACCCAGAAGGCGGGTACTGGGCCAAGCAGCAGTGTCACGGTGCCGAGTACGAGTAACTTGACCGGCACGGCCAGGCCATCGAGTTGGTGAAAGTAGTTCGGGTTGCCGGAACGATCGAGAAAAAGAATGGCCACTCCCGAGCCCAGCAGCGCTATCGCATAGCCATTCCCATTGGCGAATGGCGCCCCTGAGAGTATGCCGGCGCCGCAACCAACCATGGCGGCGACATGCACGGTGCGCAACAAGTTGATGAGCAGACTACGGCCGCGGAACGAAGTGGGACGAACTTGCTTTGGTGGCGCCGAACTCACGTTTGCGACCAGCGTGCCCGCAAGCGCAGGTCCGGTCCGACCTGGCGCAGGTCGACGATTTGCAGATCGCGGCGCCCGGCCAGTTCCGTCAATGCCGGCAGATCAAACATGCCGCGGGCGCTATCCCCGAGCAAAGTCGGCG